>NZ_JFJW01000060.1:0-13199 GCF_000611125.1 Cupriavidus sp. SK-4 | reverse complement strand
ACGGGCTCAGATAGAGTGAACACGCCCTAGTATGAACGTGCAGGGTGTCACAAGCTCCGGGAGGAGCATGCGATTGCAGTAGCTGAGTCGCGCACCGGGAGGCGGCAGGCAAGGTGTTGTTGCCGTCCGATGCGATGTTAACGTGCGTCACGATCCGGCGCCCCAGCCCGCGCGCTCAGGGCTGGCCACTGCTACGCCCGGAATCGGGCTCGGCCGCAGCCGGCACTTGCAAGCTGCGCTCAAGCAGCGTCAGGTCGTCCCGCAGCAATTGCAGGATGGCTGCCGGACCGGGCTTTTCCAGTGCGCGGCTGGTGGGCAACTCCACCGAACGCAGCGCCATATCCGCGATCTGACTTGCGACATCCTCCATGGAAACCTGTCCGGCGGGATTGAACCACCATGCGGTCCAGTTGCACATCCCTATGATCGAGAACGCCGCGACTTTTGCGTCCACCACGCGGAATGTTCCATGATCGATGCCGAATTCGATCGCTTGCCGGAACTGCTCGAGCACCGCGCGGCGCGACTGTTCCGCCATCTTGCGCTGCTTTAGCGGCAGGTTGTTTTCGTTGCGCTCCACCACGCGGAACTGCAACGGGTGTGACAGGATCAGCGTGGCATGGCGCAGCACCAGGTGGCGCAGAATGCCGGCAGGCGTGCGCATCGCTTCAGGGATCGCCTCGGTCGCCAGTTGCGCTGCGGTGCGCGTGACCGCGGTGGTCAGTTCCTCGAGGATGGCTTCCTTGCTCTTGACGTAGTAGTACAGCGCGGGGCGGCTCAGTCCCACTGCGTCGGCAATGTCGTTGAGTCCGGTGCCATCGAAGCCACGCTCGATGAAGAGGCGGGTCGCAACTTCCAGGATCGAGTCCCGCAGTGCGTCGCTCTTGGTCTGTGTCTTTGCCATGGACTGCCATTCAGTTTTTCGACGCAGGCGTCGAGAAGTCACCACGATAAACAATAAGACGCGGACGCGCCACCCCAATGGCCGGCGAATTGCGTTGAATTCTTCCGAAATAGTGCCACAAAGATCACTTCGATCCATGATTCGACGCGGCTTCGAATAAATTTACGATAACGTCGAAAAATGGACTATGCTGTAAAAAACGGAGTGAGATGATGACAAGTTCCAAGACGCCCCCCCACGCATCGCCCCCGGCAGCCGGCCCGATTGCCGGGTTTCTCAATACCGACTGGAACCCGCGCGACGTGCCACCCGGCACGGTGACGCGCAACGTCGTGCTGCGCACGGAGGATGGGGCCGCTACGGGTGGCTCGCTCTACGCCGCAGGCCAGCCGGATACCGTGGTCTGCATCATGCATCCGCGTGAATTCATGGCTTGCCACTACCTGATTCCGGACATCGTGGCAGCGGGCTGCGCGGCGTGGTCGCAGTCGCCGCGTTCGGTCGGCAATGACCAGCGCTTGGAGCACGAGTTCGCGCTTTACGACGTGGCCGCAAGCGTGCGCTACCTGCGTGAAGCGGGTTTCCGCCGCATCGTGCTGCTCGGCAATTCCGGAGGCAGCGGCTTGTACGCCTTGTATGTCCAGCAATCCAACGCAGCCCCCGCGGCACGAATCCCCAGGACGCCTGGCGGCCGCGCCACCAATCTCGCGTCAGCGACGCTGCCGGCGGTCGATGGCGTCGTGTTTGTCGCGCCGCACCCGGGGCAGGGCGTGCTGCTGCAGGGCTGCATCGACCCGGCGGTGAGCGATGAAGCTGATCCGCTTTCCGTCGTTCCGGCGCTCGATGCGTTCTCGGCAGCCAATGGCTTTGCGCCGGCCCCTCAGTCCTCCGCGTACCACGCCGGCTTTGTCGCGCGGTATCGCGCTGCGCAGGCCATGCGGGTGCAGCGCCTCGACAACCTGGCCAGGACGATGATTGCCGAGCGCATGGATGCTCGCGCCGAGGTGAAGCGCAACCCCGGTACCGTCAGCGATGCCATCCGCCGCCGCGCCGCCCACACGCAGCTCTTCACCGTGTGGCGCACGGATGCCGACCTGCGCTGCTTCGACCTGTCGCTCGATCCGTCTGACCGCAAGTACGGATCGCTCTGGGGCGCGGACCCGTTTGCGTCCAACTACGGTTCAGTCGGCTTCGCACGTGTCTGCTCGCCAGAGAGTTGGTTGTCGACATGGTCGGGGCTGTCGTCGAATGCGGCGCTGTCCCGGACTGCCCCGGCCATTCACCAGCCCACCCTGCTGATCGAATACACGGCCGACCAGGCCTGTTTTCCAGGCGTCATCGCGGACATCTTCCACAGCATAGCCAGCACTGACAAGCAGCACCACCGCGTGCGCGGCGACCACCACGGCCGCGCGCTGGCCAGGGGCGAAGAACCAGGCCGCTACGCGGCGGGCCGCCTGCTGCAGACCTGGCTGCGCGAGACCTTTCCCCAATAACGCACCCGACCAATCCGATCCGGAGACGCAACGATGTTTGCAAGTACCGCTTCACCAGATGCCGGCGCGCCGCTGTGCCTGCACGGCGTCGACCATACCGCCAGGCCGACCTGGCGCCTGAAGGAAACCGTCACGTTCTACCGCGACATCCTGGGCCTGCCGCTCATTCACACGATCTCGGCGCGCGGCTGGGGCCCGGCGACGCATCCCGATTTTCTGCACTTCTTCTTCGACAGCGGCAAGGGCAGCACCATCGCCTTCTTCTACTACCTTGGCAGTGATGAGCCGGATGGCCTTGCCGGCCGCGACACCCGCCCCCCGTTTCCGGACGACCACGTCTTCGACGCCACCCACACGGCGTGGCTGGTCGATACGCAGGAAGCGCTGCTGGCATGGAAGGAACGACTGGAAGCGCGTGGCGTCGTGGTGTCCACCGAGACCGCGCACGAGGTGATCGAGTCGATCTACTTCCGCGACCCCAATGGCTACTTCATCGAGATCACGCGCAAGCTCCGCCCGCTTGCTGCGCTGGACGCGCGCGACGCCGATGCGACGCTGGCCGCCGCGATCGAGCTGGAGGACGAGGCCCGCGCCAAGCAAGCTCGCGTGACCTCGATCGACGAGATCTGGCTGCGCAAGGCAGAGATCCTGGGCCGCCGCCTGGACCTGGAGCAGGAGTGTCACGCATGAGCCGGTCTTCCCTGCGCATCTTCGTGCTGAACGTGCCCGAGTTCGCTTCGCTGACGGAAGCCGCGCGCCGCTTGCCGGCTTGCCATGTCAGCGACCTCGGCGACTATACCGTGATTGCCGCGAGCGAGCCGATCGAGTTCGGCCGTCGCGCACTGGGGCTGAAGCCCGCGGTCTGGTATGGCCTGTTCACCGGCGGCCTCGACGGCAGGATCGAGTCATTCGGCCGCGATACCGTGCGCATCGTGCCGCGCGGCCATGAGTCGGCCTGAGAGCGGGAGGCAATCATGAGCGGTATTCAGTTTCCGATCGACGGCGTGGCGTATTGCCCGCCAGCGGACGCGGCAAGGTACTTCGAGACCGGGGCGTGGGTGGACGACACCCTCGGCGGGGCGCTGCGCAAGACCGCGCGGCGTGACCCGGACCGCCTGGCATTTATCAGCGACGAGCGCTCGATCACCTTCGCCGAAATCGACCAGCGCAGCGAGCGCCTGGGCGCCGCGCTGCATCAGCTTGGTCTCAGGCCCGGGGATCGCGCAATCTTCCAGATGGGGACCACGATCGATACGGCCATTGCCTTGATGGGCTGCTACAAGGCAGGCGTGGTGCCGGTGTGTGCCGTGCCGCAATACCGTGAAGTGGAAATCGGCCAGTTGTCCGCGCTGTCGGAGCCGCGCGCCTATTTCGTGCAGGCCGACTTCAGTGCCTTCGACCTTGCCGGCTTTGCGCGCGGCATGGCGCAGCGTCATCCGTCGCTGCGGCACCTGATCGTGGCCCGGGGCGAGCCCGTGCAAGGACCCGGTGCGTGCGGCGAGCACGGCCTGGACGCGCTGATCGACGGCATATCCTATGAAGAGGCAGTTGCCGTGCTGGCCCGGGTGTCGATCGGCAGCCAGGATGTGCTGAGTTTCCAGTTGTCCGGGGGCACCACCGGCGTGCCAAAGATCATTCCCCGCTTCCATGCCGAGTACATCGGCCATGCGCTCGCCTGCATGCGCCAGCTTGGCCAGACCGAACACAGCCGCCTGATCTGGTCACTGCCGTTGCTGCATAACGCTGGCCAGCTATACGTGCTGGTACCGACCGTGGCCGGTGGCATGACATCGGTGCTGATGCCGCGCGTCGACATCGCGCGCATGCTCGAACTGATCGAGCTGCATCGCGTCACGCATGGCATGTCGATCGGACCGGTTGCGCCGCAGATGATCGCCTACCAGGAGATCGCGCGGCACGATCTTTCATCGCTCGAACTGTTCGGCACGATGACGCGAGCCGACGCGCTGGAAGCGCACCTCGGCGTGCCTTGCTTCAACCTGTTCGGCACCACCGAAGGGCTGCTGCTCGGTGCCGGCGCTCGCCTTCCCGCAGGAGTCCGCCATGGCACGCAGGGCTTCTCCGGTTGCCCGGATGACGAGCACCGCCTGCTGGCGCCGGGAACCGACCAGCCGGTGCCGCAGGGCACGCCAGGCGAACTCTGCTTCCGCGGCCCGTCAAGCCTGCGCGGCTACTACAAGGCGCCGGAGGCTAGCGTGCAAACGCTGACGCCAGATGGCTTCGTGCGCTCCGGCGACCTCATGACCGAGCATGTGATCGACGGCTACCGCTGCTTCGCCTTTGAAGGCCGCCTGCGTGACAACGTGAATCGCGGCGGCGAGAAGATCGGATCGGAGGAGGTGGAAGCGTATGTCAGTCGCCATCCGGCGGTGGCGGACGCCAAGCTGGTGGCGATGCCGGACCCGCTGTACGGCGAGAAGGGTTGCATTTACCTGATCCTGCGCGCCGGGCACGCGGCTCCGGATGTTGCGGAGCTTGCCGCGTTCCTGGTTGGCCAGGGACTGGCGAAGTTCAAATGCCCCGAGCGCATCGAAGTGGTCGAGGAGTTTCCGGTGACCCGGGTCGGGAAAGTCGACAAGGCTGCGCTGCGGGCCATGGTGGCACGCCGGCTGGAAGTGGAGGCGGGCATGGCCGGAAACGATGGAACGGGGAGGGTGCCAGCATGATCTGTACCGAAGCCGTACTGGCTGACACACCGTTCGTCGTACGCCGCCGCGTCAAATGGGGCGAATGCGATCCGGCCGGCGTGGTCTATACGCCGTCCTTCTCGGAATACGTCATTTCCACCGCGGAGCTGTTCTACGAGCGCCTGTTCGACGGCCGCCCGCAACGCACCAAGGACGAGCTTGGCTTCGGCACGCCAACACGCGCACTGGCGTTCGACTTCCGCCGTTCGCTCTGGCCCGATGAATCGTTCGATATCGAGGTCCAGGTCGAGGCCATCGGCACGCGGACCTACACCCTGGAACTGACGGCGCGAATGAGCGAAGGCCGCGACACCGCATTCGTCGCCCGTCTCACCCCGATCTGCGTGCGCCGCGGGACCCGCGATGCCATCAATGTGCCAGCCTCGCTGCGCAATGCACTGGAGCAGTATCGGCGCGCTTGCGAGACGCACCATCTTGCCAACCCATCCCACCAAGGCCAGACAGCATGAACCGTCGTACCTACCGTATCGGGCAGATCGTGCCCAGCTCCAACACGACGATGGAGACTGAGATCCCGGCGATGCTGCACGCGCGGGAGCAGATCCTGCCGGAGCGTTTCACCTTCCATTCGAGCCGCATGCGCATGCACCGCGTGGTGCGCGAAGAACTGGAGGTAATGAACCGCGAGGGATTGCGCTGTGCCGCCGAACTCGCCGACGCGCGCGTCGACGTGATGAGCACCGCCTGCCTGGTTGCGATCATGGCAATGGGCCCCGGCTACCACCGTCAGGTGGAGCAGGACCTGTTGCGCGTCGCACGCGAGAACCACTGTGACGCGCCGGTGATGACATCCGCAGGCGCGTTGGTCGCGGGCCTGAAGTCGATGGGCGCGCGCCGGATTGCGCTGATGGCGCCGTACATGAAGCCACTGACTGAAGCGGTGGTGCAGTACATCGAACATGAAGGCATCGAAGTCCTGGACGCGCTTTCATTCGAGATCCCCGACAACCTGGAGGTCGGGCGCCGCGATCCCATGCAGTTGCTGCAGGACGTCAGGCGCCTGAACACCGCCAATGCCGACGTCGTGGTGCTGTCGGCCTGCGTGCAGATGCCGTCGCTGCCGGCGATCCAGGCAGCGCAGGACGCGATCGGCCTGCCGGTCACATCCACGGCGGTTTGCACGGTTCGCCAGATGCTGGAGCACCTTGACCTGGCACCCGTCGTTCCCAACGCCGGCGCGTTCCTTGCGCCGGCCAGCAAGTGAGAGGCTTACCATGAATGTCGCCGTTATCGGAGGCGGGCCGGCCGGCCTGTACTTCTCGCTGTTGCTCAAGCAGCGGCATCCTGAACATCATATCGTCGTGCACGAGCGCAACCAGGCGGGCGCCACCTACGGCTGGGGCGTGGTGTTTTCCGACGTCGCCCTGTCGTTCCTGGAGGGCGCAGATCCGGCGTTCTTCCGCAAATTCACCGCGCATCACCAGCGTTGCGATTTTATGGAGGTCACCCACAAAGGGGTGCGGGTGCCGCTGCACAACAACCACTTTTCGCGTACCTCGCGCATCGACCTGCTGCGCGTGCTGCAGCAGGCGTGCGCCGACGCCGGCGTCGACATTCGCTACGGCAGCCGCGTGAGCGATCCGGCTGAACTGCCGGGCGCCGACATCATCGTGGCGGCAGACGGCATCAACAGCGAGGTCCGGACCCGGCTGGCGGAGCATTTCCAGCCGAGTTTCGATGTGCGCCGCAACAAGTTCGCCTGGTGCGGCACCCATCAACTGTTTCACCCGGTCTCGCTGATCTTCCGGGAGACCGGCCACGGGGTGTTCATGGCTCACGCTTACCAGTACAGCGAGACATTGTCGACCTTCCTGGTGGAGGTCGACCCCGAGACGTGGCAGCGCGCGGGACTTGACACCGCCACGGAAGAAGAGAGCCGCGCCTTCTGCGAACAGGTCTTCGCGGAAGACCTGGGCGGTCACGCATTGCTGGGAAATCGCTCCAACTGGTTCCAGGCGAGCGTGGTGCGCAATGAACACTGGTCGCATGGCAAGGTGGTCTTGCTCGGCGACGCGCTGCGCAGTGTGCATTTCTCGCTGGGCTCCGGCACCCGCATGGCGATGCAGGATGCGATCGCGCTGTGCGATGCCGTCTGCTCGCATCGCGACGATGTGCCGGGGGCGTTCCAGGCGTTCGAGGACAGCCGGCGCGATGCATCGGCGAAGTTCCAGGACGCGGCCCGCCGCAGCCTCGACTGGTACGAGTCGGTCGACAGCAAGATGCACCTCGATCCGGTGGCGTTCGCCTACGACTACATGCTGCGCACCGGCAGGGTCACGCATGAAGGCCTGCGCCAGCGCGACCCGGAGTTTATCGCCCGCGTGGAAGCGGGTGGCCATCACCATCCCGTTGATGCACCGGCCGCGGCGTAGCCGCGCGCCTGCGCGAAGTTCTCGCAAAACCCCGCTGTACCCGCACAAGCCGCAGCATAGCGGCTGTGCGCTGACCATCCCAGGAGACAACATGACTGCCTCATCCGCCCCCCAAGGCGCGGCGGCCGGCGCGCCTGTGCGCGCCGCCGTCAACGTGCGCGAATTCATCGACGCGGCGCGCCTCTCATCGCTGCAGTTGCGCACCATCGCGTTGTGCTTCGCGATCGTGGCACTGGACGGCTTCGACATCGCCATTATCGGTTTTCTTGCTCCCCATATCCGCGGCGAATGGTCGCTGTCGGTGGTGGCCCTGGGGCCGCTCTTCTCTGCAGGCCTGCTCGGGCTGATGACCGGCGCTTTTCTCTGCGGTCCGCTGGCCGATCGCATTGGCCGGCGTCGCGTGCTGGTCATGTCGGTGGCTTGGTTCGGTGCTGCCTGTGCGGCATCTGCCGCGGCGCCAGGCATCGGCTGGCTGATCGCGCTGCGGTTCCTGACCGGGATCGGCCTGGGCGGAGCCATGCCCAATGCGATCACGTTGACCGCCGAGTTCAGCCCTTCGCGTCGCCGTGGCATGTTGCTGACGATCATGTTCTGCGGATTCTCCCTTGGCTCCGCGCTCGGCGGGGTGGTGACCGCGTACATGATCGAACTGGTCGGCTGGCGCGGTGTGCTGGCGCTGGGCGGCGTGCTGCCGCTGGCGCTGGTTCCGGTACTGGCGCTGGCCTTGCCGGAATCGGTGCGCTACCTGGCCACGCGTGAAGGCATGCAGGCACGGATCGCCGCCACCCTGGCACGCATCGATGCAAGCCGGGTCACGGGCGGCCAGCGCTACGTCACCGACGAGCCTGAGGGCCCCAGTTCTCCGGTCAGCCAGCTCTTCGCGCCGCGCTACCGGCGCGGGACGCTGTGGCTGTGGCTGGCATTCTTCTGCAGCCTGCTGTTGCTGTACCTGATGATCAACTGGCTGCCGATCCTGGTCCAGCGCAGCGGCCTCACGCTGAAGGAAGCGTCGATGCTCGCGGGACTGCTGCAGGGCGGCGGCGTGCTGGGTGCCATCGTACTGGGCGTGCTGCTCGACAGGTTCAATCCCTATGCCGTGGTGGCCGGCGCCTACACGCTCGGTGCCATCGCCGTGGCATGCCTGGCTTCGGTGAGCGCGCCCACGGCAGTGGCGGCCGCGATCTTCGTCACTGGCTTCTGCGTCAGCGGATCGCAGGTCTGCGCCAATGTGCTGGCGTCGGCGTTCTACCCGACGTCGAGCCGCGCGACCGGCGTGGCATGGGCACTTGGTATTGGCCGGGTGGGGGCCATCGCAGGCTCGCTCGGTGGCGCATTGCTGCTATCGGCGGGATGGAGCAATGGGGCGCTCTACCTCCTGCTGGCGATTCCGGCAGTGGTCGCGGCGATCGGCATCTACCGGACCGGGCGCGTCCAGGCTGCGGTCAGTATCCCTGAGCCCGAAGTCGGGGCAGACCTCACCGGTATCGAAGCCGCTACCCCGTTCCGCAAATAATGCGAGGTACAAGAACATGATCTTCACATTTCCGAGGCACCGCGCGAGCTGGCTTGTCTTGCTCGCACAATGGTTGCTGGTGGCGCTGATGCCCGCAATGGCAAATGCCGGCGGCACTGGGGCTGCGGCTGAGTCCTCGTCCGCTTCCGGATTTCGTACCAGCCTGGTCCTGCTTGGAACCGCTGCGGGCCGTACCTCCTACGGAGGCACGAGCCTGGCCGGAATTTCCTCGGCTCTTGTGGTGGACGGCGACGTGTATCTGATCGACTTCGGCCAGGGCTGGCTGCGGCGCTACCTTCAGGCTGGCCTGGGGAAGATGCCGGGCAAGCCCGGACTGTCGTCGCTGCGCGCGGCATTCATCACACACCTGCACGCAGATCATGTCGTGGACTATCCGGCGTTGTTCCTGTTCGGGTCCACCGATGGACTGGCAGCGCGGAAGACACCGGTCAGGGTGTTCGGACCCGGCCCCCGCGGCTCGCTGGTACCAGTGGCCGGTGCCAACCGGACCAATGTTCCGGTGATCCACCCGGAAGATCCCACGCCCGGAACAGTGGCCATGACTGAGTCGATCTACAAGGCATTCGCCACCGATATCAATGACAACATCCGCGACAGCCAGAAGCCGGACCCCCATACCCTTGTCGCCGTGGAAGACATCAAGGTGCCGGACGGCGTGGTAGCGGATGCCAACCGCGACCCGGCACCGGACATGCAGCCATTCCCGGTCTACCAGGATGACAAGGTGAAGGTCACTGCGATACTGGTCAGCCACGCGCCCGTGTATCCATCGTTCGCGTTCCGCTTTGATACGGCGGACGGTTCCGTGGTGGTCTCGGGCGACACCAGTCCGAGCCAGAACCTCATCAGGCTGGCCAAGGGGGCGGATGTGCTGGTGCACGAGGTCATCGATACGCAATGGATCGACGAATTCCTGCCCAAGCCGCGCAATCCGGCGCAGGAAGCCAAGGCGCGCCACCTGATCGAAAGCCACACCGCTGTGGAGGCCGTGGGCGCCGTCGCGCAGGCTAGCGGGGTGAAGACCCTGGTCCTGTCACACCTGGCGCCCGCCGATAGCAGCGAAAGCCGGTGGCGCCGGGCGCAAGAGGGGTATTCCGGCCGGGTGGTGGTCGGCAAGGATCTCATGTGGCTTGGGGTGGGCGCTCCGGTCTCTGCCGGCAAGGCGCGCTAGCAGGTTGCCAGCGGTCTGCTGGCTGAGAAAGCAGGTCCCCGATGGGATCGGGCGTCGGCCAGGCAGCCGGGACGGGTATGGAAAGGGCCCGCTGCCGTCGATGCCTGACGCCGGGCAAATGCGGTGCAGCGCAGGACAGCGCCTCCGCGGCCCTCGGGCTGTTTTTCTTGGGCCCGGCCCGAGTCTGGATTTAGCACCGCCGGACATGGCCACCGACACGTGTTCCAGTGCGGCGCCGGACAATCTGGCGTTTATCCAGAAATTGCCTCATGAATGCATCGGATGAAGTATGTGGCGGTGTTTGTTTGTATGCTGCCCTCTCTCGTCAACAGGCAAAGATTGAGGCTCGGCGGATCCTCCGGCAACAGCAATGGCTGCACGTCCGCGATCAGGCTGCGTTTTTTGCAGCGTAATGCAGGACAAGGGCATGACGGCATCCACGTGGGTCATCAATGCGTCGATCAGCACCCTGGAGGTACAGCGGGTAATACGCCGGGGCTGCGGCAAGCCATGGCGGTTGAACAGTCCCGCAAGATAGCGCGGGTACGCGTCGCTCGCGTCGGCGTGCACCCATTCGGCGTCCTGCAATTGCGCGAAGGTCGTGCGCCGGCGAGTGGGCTTTCGCGCCGAATGGAGAAGACCCCGGGGAAGGTGGCCAGGGCGGTGCTGACGATGAACGGATCTGACGGCGCTTCGTAGAAGCCTCCAAGGGCGAAATCAAGCTGGCCATTCCGAAGTCCGTCCAGCAGCGTCATCGCATCAAGCTGGAGAAATTCCATTGCCACTTCTGGCATGGCAAGTCGGAATCTGACAAAAGCTTCCGGTAGTACTGTCAGTCCTGCCAGCGGCGAAATGCCGATGCGCACTGAGGCCGCCTTGCCTCCGCGAATCTCGGCCATCTCGAGTTCCGCTCTTTCGAATTCGGACGCAATCACTCGCGCTCGCTCCAAGAGTCTGCGGCCCTCCTGAGTGACGGTGACACCCCATGAATTCCGGTTCAACAGTGGCACGCCCACCTCGCTTTCCAGCTCACGCATCGTCTTCGTGATGGCCGGCTGTGTGAGGCAGAGCGCTCGCGCGGCGGCGTTGATGCTGCCGTGCTGGGCGATGGCGATGAGCGCGTGGACGTGGTGTAGCTTCATGTAGAGGGTCGGTCAGATTGCGGCTGGAGTGTACGGTGGCGTCAGACGGCAGGCAAGCAAGCGGCGTACGGTACGACCCCGGCGACTGCCTGGGAAGTCAGGGTCTTGCGCCTAATAACCGGCTCTTATAGCCATCAAAATTCGTGCGTACCGCACATGCCGGCGTTTCCATATCATACGGCCTGCTTTCGGCTGACGGACATAAGCAAGTGACGCCACCGGCGAGCGCGCAGTCGGGATCGCCGCACTTTGCGGCTGGCCCCATGGCGTCCCGTTCTGTCAGAGCGAAGCGCTACACGATGGGAACCGCCCCCGCAGTCAGCGGCGCCCGAGGGTCCGGTGCGACCCGTGAACTTAAAACAGAAAAAACGACCAAGCGACCACAGAGTCGACCGCCTGATCCATCCTCCAAGGGAGCTTGAATTGAAACGAACGCTTCTTTGCGCAGCCATTGCGCTGACGCTGCCTTTCCTGACATCGGGCTGTTCCGACGGAATCGCGGCAATTGCGCCGAATTACGAATCCGTATATTCGGCCGCGGCCAACGACCAGGCCGGTGTCATCAAGACGTTGGAAGAACTGGTCAATATCGAGACCGGAACGGGTGATGCCGTTGGTATGCCACAGATGAGCCAGTACCTGTCGAACCGGCTCGAAAGCCTGGGCGCGACGGTCACCCGGCACCCGGCGGAGGCTGGCGTCGTGGGCGAGAACGTGGTTGGCACCATCAAGGGCACCGGCGGCAAGAACATCCTGCTGATCGCCCACATGGACACGGTGTACCTGCGCGGCGCGCTGGCTACCGCGCCGTTCCGGGTTGAAGGCGACCGCGCCTACGGCGCCGGCATTGCCGATTGCAAGGGCGGCATCGCGCTGATCCTGCACACGCTGGGCATTTTCAAGGCCAATAATTTCAAGAACTTCGGCACCATCACCGTCATGTTCAACACGGACGAAGAGAAGGGTTCGGTGGGTTCGCGCACGCTGATCCAGTCGCTCGCCGCCAACAGCGACTATGTGCTGTCGTACGAGCCCTCTGGCGAGAAGGAGGCGTTCGGGCTTGGCACCTCCGGGATCGCCTACGTGGAAGCGCAGATCGGCGGGCGTGCGGCGCACGCGGGCGCGGCGCCTGAGCTGGGTGTGAATGCGCTGACCGAAGCCGCCGACCTGATCCTGCGGACGCAGGACATCGACAACAAGCCGAAGGAGATCCGCTTCAACTGGACCATGGCAAAGGCGGGCACCGCCAACAACGTGATTCCCGCCGCGGCCACGGTCAACGCGGATGTCCGCTACGGGCACCTGGAAGACATCGACGCGGTCAAGCAGATGCTGGACGAGCGCGCTGCGCGCAAGCTCCTGCCGGAGTCCCAGATCCAGATCAACCTGACGCGCGGGCGGCCGCCGTTCAATGCGACTGCCGACGGGCGGCAGCTGGCGGAAAAGGCCGCGGCCATTTCAAGCGAAGCTGGCGGCACCATCGTCATCAACGAAGGTCGTAGCGGCGGCGGCACGGATGCTGCCTATGCGGCGCTCTCCGGCAAGCCCGTGCTGGAAAGCATGGGCCTGCCCGGCGCCAACTACCATACCAACGCTGCGGAGTATGTCCGCATCGACACGATTCCGCGCCGCCTTTACATGTCAACCCGCATGGTGATGGATCTGGGCCAGGGCCTGTGATGTTGCGTCAGTCCTGCATTCGCACCTACTGAAGCAACCAGGCAGTGACGGGAGCTGCATGCGGCAGCTCCCACGGCATTTTGAAGGAACTCAAATGAAATTAGTTAAGCTGGCATATGCCCTGCTTGCCGGCGGCTTACTGTGCGGGACGGCACAGGCAGCTGAACAACT
>NZ_JFJW01000059.1:20382-38927 GCF_000611125.1 Cupriavidus sp. SK-4 | reverse complement strand
GCCGCGCAAGCCGGCGCAGCGGGCGGCACCGCCGCGGCTGCCACGCCCGCCGACAGCCCGGCCCGGGCCGATGCGCGCTTCGAGGAACTGAGCGACCGCGAAGCCGATGTCGTGCGCCTGCTCGGCCAGGCCCTGCCCAACAAGAAGATTGCGCGTACCCTGGGCCTGTCGCCGGAGACGGTGAAATGGCACTTGCGCAACATCTTCCGCAAGCTGGGCGTCAGCAGCCGCGACGAGGCCGTGGCCCGCGCCCGCGACCGCGAGCTGGATCAGGCCGGCGGCGCCCAGCCGCCTGACGCGCCGCACTGACGGCGCGGCCGCCCCCCTCTCCCTCCCAGCCCCCTCCCCAACGCCGCGCAACCCATGCGCGGCCCCCCTTTGCTGACTCCGGCCACCTGACGCGGGTGGTGTTCGCGGCCCCCTCCTCCCCGGTACCTTAGCGCCATACCAGTGGCCGCACACCTTGGCCGAGGCAACCTCCCGCAGACCGATATCCGGAGTCACCCAATGGAAATCAACCGCACCATCTATCGTGACGACCACGAGATGTTCCGCACCACCGTACGCCGCTTCCTGGAACGCGAATGCCTGCCCAAGCAAGCCGAATGGGACAAGGCCGGCAAGGTCGACCGCGAGACCTGGCTCAAGGCCGGCCGCGAGGGCCTGCTGTGCGTGACGCTGCCGACCGAGTACGGCGGCGGCGGCGGTGACTTCGGCCACTCCGCCATCTATGCCGAAGAGTATGCCCGCGCCGGCCTGAGCGGAGTCGGCTTCGGCGTGCACTCCGACATCATCGCGCCGTATATCGCCCGCATCGGCAACGAGGAACAGAAGCAGCGCTGGCTGCCCAAGGTCTGCTCCGGCGAATACATCCTCGCCATCGGCATGACCGAGCCGGGCACCGGCAGCGACCTCAAGGCGATCCGCACCACTGCCACCCGCGATGGCGACGAGTACGTGATCAACGGCAGCAAGACCTTCATCAGCAACGGCCTGAACGCCGACCTGATCATCATGGTCTGCAAGACCGACCCGACCGCCGGCGCGCGCGGCGTCAGCCTGATCGTGGTCGAAGCCGAGCGCGAGGGCTTCCGCCGCGGCCGCAAGCTGGACAAGGTCGGCCAGCACGCGCAGGACACCGCCGAGCTGTTCTTCGACAACGTGCGCGTGCCGGTGGCCAACCTGCTGGGCGAGGAAGGCAAGGGCTTCGCCTACCTGATGGCCGAACTGCCGCAGGAGCGCCTGTCGATCGCGGTCAGCGCCGCCGCCAAGCTGGAGGTCTGCCTGGAACACACGCTGGCCTACGTCAAGGACCGCAAGGCCTTCAACCAGACCGTGTGGGACTTCCAGAACACCAAGTTCAAGCTGGCCGACATCAAGACGCAGGCGATCTCGGTGCGGCTGCTGGTCGACCACTACCTCGGCGAGCACATCCGCCGCCGCCTGACGCTGGAAGAAGCGGCCATCGCCAAGCTCCATGCGACCGAAGTGCTGGGCACCGCGCTGGACCAGATGGTGCAGCTGCACGGCGGCTACGGCTACATGATGGAGTACCCGGTGGCGCGCGCCTTTGCCGACATGCGCGTGACCCGCATCTACGGCGGCACCAGCGAAGTGATGCGCGATCTGATCGCGCGCAAGCTGTAAGCACTGATCCCAAGACAAACACACATCGGAGCACACATATGACTCGCAAGGTTTTCGTCGCCGGCGCCGGCATGATCCCGTTCAAGAAGCCGGGCAGCAGCGACACCTATGACGTGATGGGCGCAACCGCCGTGCGCCAGGCGCTGGAAGACGCCGGCCTCAGCTATGAGGACTTGCAGCAGGCCTACGCCGGCTACGTGTATGGCGACTCGACCTGCGGCCAGAAGGCGCTGTACCAGGTTGGCATGACCGGCATCCCCGTTATCAACGTGAACAACAACTGCGCCACCGGCTCGTCGGCGCTGTTCCTGGCGCGCCAGGCGGTGCAGAGCGGCGCGGTGGACTGCGCGCTCGCGGTCGGCTTCGAGTTCATGCAGCCCGGCGCGCTGAAGTCGCGCTGGGACGACCGCGCCCCGGCGCTGGAGCGCGCCATCGGCCTGGTGGACGAACTGGTCGACCGCAAGGACCTGCCCAATGCCATCCGCCAGTTCTCCGGCGCCGGCAAGGCCCATATGGAAAAGTACGGCACCAAGCTCGAAACCTTCGCCAGGATCCGCGCCAAGGCCAGCCGCCACGCCGCCAACAACCCGCTGGCCGTGTTCCGCAATGTGCTGACCACCGAAGACGTGCTGGCCGCGCCGGCGCTGTGGGAAGGCGTGCTCACGCGCCTGATGGCCTGCCCGCCGACCTGCGGCGCCGCTGCCGCCATCGTGGTGTCGGAGGAATTCGCGCGCAAGAAGGGCCTGAAGACCGACGTGCTGATCGCCGGCCAGTCGCTGACCACCGACCGCCCCAGCACCTACGACGCACGCGACATGATCCGCGTGGTCGGCTTCGACATGACGCGCGAGGGCTCGCAGCAGGTGTATGAGCAGGCTGGCGTCGGCCCGCAGGACATCGACGTGATCGAGCTGCACGACTGCTTCGCGCAGAACGAGCTGCTGACCTATGAAGGCCTCGGCCTGTGCCCGGAAGGCGGCGCCGAGAAGCTGGTCAACGACGGCGACAACACCTACGGCGGCAAGTGGGTGGTCAACCCGTCGGGCGGCCTGCTGTCCAAGGGACATCCGCTGGGCGCCACCGGCCTGGCGCAATGCTACGAGATGGTCCAGCAGCTGCGCGGCACCGCCGACCAGCGCCAGGTCGAAGGCGCACGCCTGGCCCTGACGCACAACCTCGGCCTGGGCGGCGCCTGCGTGGTCACGCTGTACCAGAAGCACGCCTGAGCACACGCCGACACAGGAGCCCATCCATGATCGACAAGAAACATATCGGCCGGGTGATTGCGGACTTCCGCACCTCCGCGCCGGCCAGCCAGCTGCGCTTTTTCGCCAAGGCCACCGGCCAGACCGACCCGGTTTATATCGACGAGGCCGCCGCGCGCGACGCCGGACACCCGGGCCTGCCGCTGCCGCCGACCTTCCTGTTCTCGCTGGAGCTGACGCAGCCGCCCAGCACCTGGCGCCAGGAACTCGGCATCCGGCCGGACCGCATCCTGCACGGCGAGCAGTCCTTCGACTACCACCGCATGGCCTATGCGGGCGACACGCTGCACTTCAAGACCACCATCACCGACATCTACGACAAGAAGGGTGGCGCGCTGGAGTTCGTGGTGCGCGAGACGCGCGTCGCCAACCAGGACGGCGAACACGTGGCGGACCTGCGCAGCGTGCTGGTGCATCGCAACGGCTGAACCGGAGAACCCCCATGAGCAAACTGAGCTTCGACCAGGTCAAGGTGGGCGACACCCTGCCGCCGCTGACGCTGGAACCGATCAATCGCACCACGCTGGCGCTGTTTGCCGGCGCCTCGAACGATCACAACGCCATCCACATCGACACCGACTACGCGCGCAAGGCCGGCATGCCCGACGTGTTTGCCCACGGCATGCTGTCGATGGCCTACCTGGGCCGCCTGCTGACGCAGTGGGTGGACCAGCGCCAGCTGCGCCAGTTCGGCGTGCGCTTTGTCGGCATCACGCACCTGGGCCATCGCATCACCTGCACCGGCCGCGTGGTGGAGAAGCTGGAAGTCGACGGCGAGAAGCGCGTCAAGCTGGAAATCCAGACCGCCAACCAGTATGGCGAAAGCAAGATCCTCGGCGACGCCGTCGTTGCCCTGTAAATCCAATCAAGCACAAGGAGTCTGAAATGGGAGCACTTGAAGGCAAGGTGGCACTGGTCACCGGCTCGGGCCGCGGCATCGGCAACGCCATCGCCATGCGGCTGGCACGCGAAGGCGCGCGCCTGGTCATCAATGACCTGGACGCCGAACCGGCGCAACAGACCGTCGAAGAACTGAAGGCAATGGGCGTCGAAGCCGTGGCCTGCGTGGGCAACGTGTCCGCACCGGACTTTGCCGACCGCTTCATCAACACGGCGATGAGCAATTTCAAGAGCATCGACATCATCGTCAACAACGCCGGCTTCACCTGGGACGACGTGGTGCAGAAGATGAGCGACGAGCAGTGGTACGCCATCCTGGACTGCCACATGACCGCGCCGTTCCGCATCCTGCGCGCCGCCTACCCGCACATCAAGGCACTGGCTGCCGCCGACAAGGAAGCCGGCCGCGAGGTGTACCGCAAGATCGTCAATATCTCGTCGACCTCGGGCCTGAACGGCAATGCCGGCCAGATCAACTACTCCGGCGCCAAGGCCGGCGTGATCGGCATGACCCGCGCCATGGCGCGCGAGTGGGGCCGCTTCAACGTCAACGTGAATGCGGTGGCGTTCGGGCTGATCCACACCCGCATGACCTCGGCCGACGCCAAGGCCGGCGCCACGGTCAATATCGAAGGCCGTGAAATCCGCGTCGGGCTGAATCCGGAGATGCTGAAGTCGCACGCCCAGCGCAATCCGCTTGGACGCGGGGGCACCCCGGAAGAAGCCGCGGGCGGCGTGTACCTGTTCTGCTCGCCGGATTCCAACTACATCACCGGCCAGGTGATCGCGGTCGCCGGCAACGTGCAGTAAATCCAGCCGCACCGCAACGGGGGCTCGCATTGGCGAGCCCCCGTTTTCTTTTGTGCTTCGCCACCAGCAGCCTTCGCGCCCCGCTTTCATTCTGAAACGGGCTCCAGGTCAATAGGGAATCTCCTCCTGCCATCAACCGTGCGGCATTGCAACACCCGGACCCCGACTCACTCCTTTTAGGAGGGGGCCTGACACCACGCACAAAGGTCTAATGGAACAGAGCCGGGCGTAGCAACCGGCCAGCGCCTTCCATAAAAAACCGACAGGAGACAACTTAGCATGAAGAAATCGATTATCACGCTGGCTGTACTGGGCGCGGCTGCAGGCAGCGCCAATGCACAGTCCAGCGTGACGCTGTATGGGGTCATCGACGGATCGATCGAGTATGTCAACCGCGTGGCCGCATCCGCCGCCACGCCCACGCAGGGCGGCAAGCGCATCGGCATGCCGCAGGTCGGCGGCCTGTCAGCCTCGCGCTGGGGCCTGCGCGGCGTGGAAGACCTCGGTGCCGGCAACCAGGCGCTGTTCGTGCTGGAAAGCGGCTTCCAGTGGGACAGCGGCAACCTGCAGAGCGCGCCGCTGTTCAATCGCCAGTCCTATCTCGGCGTGCAGAACAACACCTTCGGCAAGCTGACCTTCGGCCGCCAGTACACGTCGTTCTTCGACGGCATGGCCAACTTCGCGCCGATGCGCTTTGCCGCCACCTATGAGCCGGGCATCTGGTGGATGGGCCTGAACTACCGCGAAGACAACATGATCAAGTACACCGGCAAGTTCGGGCCGCTGCAGGCCGCTGCGCACTTCTCGTTCGGCGCCGGCGTGGCCGTGCAGAATGCCACCGTGCTGCTGGCCAACGGCGGTGCCGGCGAGATGCCGGGCCACTTCAGCGACAACATCGCCTACGGCGGCTCGCTGATGTACCTGAACAGCACTGGCTTCGGCGCCTCGATCGCGGCCGACGTCTGGCGCCCTGCCGCGGTCACCGGCCAGCCCGGGACCATGACCAAGCTGGGCGCGGCGGCGCTGTACAACACCGGGCCGTTCAAGTTCACGCTCGGTTACCGCTATAACAAGGCAGAGTTCGCCAACGGCAACACGCTGCTGCGCGACGACTACTGGTGGGCCGGCGTCAACTACCAGGCCACGCCCGCGCTGGGCCTGTCGCTGGCCTACTACTACGCCGACGTGAAGGGCGCGCGCGCCACTGCCACGGCCGCCGAAACCAACCCGTCCAACATGCAGCAGGTCAGCTTCATCGCCGACTACAACTTCAGCAAGCGCACCGACGTGTACCTGTCGGCCGGCTATGCGCGCAACGGCGGCCTGAGCTTCGACGGCGCGGCCACCGCCTTTGCCTTCAAGTACCCGACCATGGCCGGGCAGAAAAGCATGGTGGGCGTGACCGTGGGGATCCGGCAGATCTTCTGATGCCTGAGCGGGGCGAGCCGCAAGGCTCGCCCCGCTGCTGCAGCAGGCGCCTACCGGCCGCCCGCCGCGATGCTGCCAAAGTGGCCGCTGCTGAAGTCGCGGAAGGCATCGGCGATCTGCTCTTCAGTGTTCATCACGAACGGGCCATGGCCGACGATCGGCTCGTCGATCGGCTCGCCGCTGAGCAGCAGCACCACCGCGTCGGTGCTGGCTTCGATGTTGACATCCTCGCCGGCACCGTCCAGCACCACCATCTCGGCATCCCGCACCGTCGCCTCCGCGTTGACGGTGATCTTGCCGCGCAGCACCACCAGCGCGGTATGCCAGCCCTCCGGCAGCGCCAGCCGCGTGCTGGCACCCTGGTTCAGGCGCATATCCCACACATGCATCGGCGTGAAGGTGTGCGCCGGACCGGCCTTGCCCGCGTACTCGCCGGCGATCACGCGCACCGTGCCGGCGCCATCGGGCATCGGCACCGCCGGGATATCGCGGTCGATGATGGCCTGGTAGCCGGGCGTGGTCATCTTGTCGCGCGCCGGCAGGTTGACCCACAGCTGCACCATTTCTAGCGCGCCGCCGCTTTGCGTAAAGGCCGGCGAGTGGAATTCCTCATGCAGGATGCCGGCGCCCGCCGTCATCCACTGCACGTCGCCGGGGCCGATCACGCCGCCCTGCCCGGTCGAGTCGCGATGCGCGACCTCGCCCTTGTAGACGATGGTCACGGTCTCGAAACCGCGGTGCGGATGCTGGCCAACCCCGCGCGGGCGCTGCGTCGGCGTGAAGTCGGCCGGCCCGGCGTAGTCCAAAAGCAGAAACGGGCTCAGCTGCTTGCCGTGGCTCATGTATGAAAACATCGAGCGCACCGGAAAGCCATCTCCGACCCAGTGCTGACGCGGTGCGCTGTAGACGCCCAGAATGCGCTTCATGTCTGTTCTCCGAGTATGCCGGCCGATAGTGGCAGGCAATGATCCATGGGGCAATGATAGGCGCCGCAGCCGATGCGCGGTAGACCGTGGGATTGCGATGCAGTGTCCTGTGGCTGGAACGATGCCCGGCCGCCGCCCGTCAGAAGCGGTAGCGCACGTAGCCCATGCTGAAGTTGGTGCCGGGATTGGGCTGCTTGATGCCGGCATTGGACAGGTGCTGGAAGCGGTAGCCGATGGCAAGCCGCTGCGCCTTGCCGAAGGCAATGCCCACGCCGACCATGTCAGAGAACTGGAAAGCCGAGCCCATGCGATGGCCATCGGCGATCTCGGTATGGCTGAGCACGCGCAAACCTACGGAGGCTTCAACAAACGGCGTCGCGTATTCGCCCGCATAGCTGAGGCGGAAGATCGGTGACACGCCGAACTCGGTCAGCTGGCTCGACGGCCGGGACGACAGCGCCCGCCAGTTCGCGAGATTGACCTCGCCGTCCAGGGACAGCGCAAGGCGGCTGGACAGCTGCCACTGCACGATATCGTCCCAGCGCGCGGCCACTTCGTATTTTTCAACGCCGTGGCGGTTGTCGCGGCCATAGCCGCCCTGCATCGAGAAGGTTGCCGCGTCGGCGGCGGCCGGAAGCGCGCACAGCCAGGCCGCAAAGGGAACGGCGGCAGCAAGGTGCGCCAGCCGGCTTGAAGGGGTTGCTTTCTTCACTGACATCCGTGGGTTTCGGGCAGCGTCGACGTGTATCGCGGCGCTGCCACTTTGTTTTGATCACGGCGCTCGAAGATAGCAGCCCTTCAAATTTGCGGAAGCCTGCCGGAAGAGAACACAGTGTTCCAATGCCGAAACAATGCGCAGTCACGGCCAAAGAATTGGCAAAGCCACGCACAATTGTCGAAACTTGGTAGTACGCGGCTATCACGGGGCCGCCCACAAGCGGAAGGAGGCCATCATGCGCGCCTGCCGACAAGCCCGCCCTGCCGCCAGGGCCGCCGCAGTCTGGCTGCTGGTGGCGGCCATGGCCACCGCGGCCTGGCTGCTGCCGCGCATCGCGCAGCCGCCGCAATACCATCGTTATGCCGACCCTTACGTCTGCTTCGGCACGCCCCACTGCCTCGACATCGGCTCCAATCTGCTGTTCCTGCTCGCGGGCGCGGCCGGCCTGCGCTATCTGGGCACCACGGCTGCCAGCCGCGCCTTTATCGCGCCGGCCGAGGCCTGGCCTTACCGGCTGCTTTTCTTCGCTGTCTTCCTGGTTGGCCTGGGCTCCGCCTACTACCACCTCGCACCGGACAACCAGCGGCTGGTGTGGGACAGGGCCCCGCTGGCGTTCGCGCTGATGTGCTGGCTGGACGCCAACCTGTGCGAGCGGGTCAGCCTGAAGGCCGGCTTGCGGCTGCTGCCGCTGCTGCTGATCGCGGGGCCGGCCAGCGTCGCCTACTGGGCATGGAGCGAAGCCCGCGGCATCGGCGACCTGCGCCCGTACCTGCTGGTTCAGGCCTGGGCCATGCTGGTGGTGCCGCTGCTGCTCTGCCTCTATGCGCCGCGCTACACTGGCGACCGGGATGTGCTGGCCATCACCGGCTGCTATGTGCTGGCCCTGGCTTGCGATGTGCTGGATCACCAGATCGCCGCGCTCACCGGGCTGGTCAGCGGGCACACGCTCAAGCACGTGTTCGCGGCGCTGGCCGTCTATGGCGTCCTGCTTCGGCTAAAGCGGCGCCGCATCGTGGAGGAAGGAACATGACCGTGCCCCAACCTGGTAGCCACGCTCGCGAGCCCCGCGTGCCCTCTGCCCTGGGCGTCGACGTACGGCCGCGCGAAGTGTGGGCATGGGCCATGTACGACTTTGCCAACTCTGGCTACACCACGGTGGTCATCACCGCGCTGTTCAATGCCTACTTCGTCGCCGTGGTGGCCGGCAATGCGCCCTGGGCCACGCTCGCGTGGACCGCGGCGCTTTCGCTCTCCTATGCGCTGGTGGTGCTCAGCGCGCCGCTGGTCGGTGCCTACGCCGACCTGCGCGCAGCCAAGAAGCCGCTGCTTGCGGTGACGACGGCGGGTTGCGTGGTGTTCACCGCCCTGCTCTATTTTGCGCAGCCCGGCACCCTTGGCCTGGCCATCCTGTGCGTGGTCCTGTCCAACTTCTTCTTCGGCAGCGGCGAAAACCTGATCGCCGCCTTCCTGCCATCGCTCTCCACCACCCGCGCCCTGGGCAGGGTCTCGGGCTGGGGCTGGAGTCTTGGCTATATCGGTGGCCTGGTCACGCTGGGCGCATGCCTGCTCTATGTCAACTGGGCCAGCGCACGCGGCCACGCCGCCAGCCAGTTCGTTCCCGTCACCATGCTGATCACGGCGGCCATCTTTGCCCTGGCGAGCCTGCCGACCTTCCTGCTGCTGCGCGACCGCGGCGCGCCACGGATCGCTGCGTCCGCGCCGGCTGGCGAACAGGTCAGCGGCACGGCCTGGGCCACGGTATGGCAACGCCTGCGCCAGCTGCGCCAGTTCAGGGACCTGCGCCGCTTCCTGCTGTGCACCCTGTTCTACCAGGCCGGCATCCAGGCGGTGATCACGCTGACCGCCATCTACGCCAACCAGGCCATGGGCTTCACCATGCAGCAGACCCTGACCCTGGTGCTGGTGGTCAACCTGACGGCGGCGGCCGGTGCCTTCCTGTTCGGCCCCGTGCAGGACCGCATCGGCCACGTGCGCGCCATTGCCCTGACGCTACTGGGCTGGATCCTGACCATCCTGCTGGCGCACGCCGCGCGCGAAGCGCCGCTGTTCTGGCTTGCCGCCAACGTGGCCGGCCTGTGCCTGGGCGCCGCCCAGTCCGCCGGGCGGGCCATGGTGGGGCTGCTGGCACCGCCCTCGCGCGCGGCCGAGTTCTTCGGGCTCTGGGGCCTGGCGGTCAAGCTGGCCTCGATCGCCGGGCCGCTGACCTATGGCATGGCAAGCTGGCTGACGGGCGGCGATCACCGCCAGGCGCTGCTGGTCACCTGCAGCTACTTCGTGGTCGGGCTGGGCCTGCTGTGCGGGGTCAACACCGTGCGGGGCCGGCGGGCTGCCTTGCGCGCTGAGCGAATGGTCGGGCTGGAGAGCGGGTACGGCGCCGCTACTGCCGGACCCGCTTGCCAGTAGAAGCGCGAACTACGTTCGCATGCTGGGCGTCTCTTTGACGCCTCGGGCTTTTCCGCTTGCAGTGGTTGAGCCACCTCGAACGCAAGCATGACGGCTATCGCACCGGCTATGCCGACGCGATGTGCGGGTTCATTCAGGTCATGTTGGAAGGCGGTTCCGTCAACGTCGAGTCCTGGGACGTGACCGGTTATCAGCGCGCACTGATCGCGCAATCACACTGCAAGAAAATGTCTTGGCGTCGCGGCAGTTCCCGCGCGCCGGACTTCGTTCGTCCGCTCGCTCTGCCAATGAAAATCATTCTGGTTAATTCAGATTTTCCTGATTTTAATTTCAATCAATTTCTAGGGTTCGTCTGATTTACTGCAGGACGCCGCCTCCATATCATTCCGTACGTATTGTGCGCCTTTGATGCGGACGCAGCGATTGCTTCGCAAAATACTCATTCTTGGCCCCGCAAAGGAAGATCACTCATGCTACGACGACGCAGCCTGATAGCCGCCTGCCTGATTTCCATCTTGTTGTCCGCCTGCGCCGGCAGCGGAGGACTGTCCACGCGCGACGACGACAATTCCTATATCAATGCATCGCTTGGCGCGGTCAACCACACCAGTCAATATCTCTATGGCTTCACTGTCAATGGCGCCTTTGGCGCGAACGCAAGTGCATACGGAGCCGCTGGAGCGGGCACATGCTGCGTGCGCCTTCCTCGTGTCTATCGGCCGGGGCTGACCGTCGATCTGAAATACGACCTGACGCTGGACGATGGCAGCAGGCATAACTGGAAAACGAAGAAAAGCGTACAGGTCGAGCCCTATACGAAACCGGGGGATGTATATGTGCACTTCTTCCCGAACGACGTGATCCGCGTGGTGGTCTCGAATTGGGACCCAGACGGTGAGGGGCACCCAATTCCTTATCCGGTTCGCCCTAACGGACAGCGCAAGGGAGAAAGGCAATGAGCCAGCCTGTCAAGAGCCCAAGCATTCGCACCCAATACGCCCCGGCGGCCGAGTACTGCCGATTAACGCCTGAGGAAGAAGATCATCTGGACGATAGTCGCCCCGAAGCGCTGTGTTTCAAGCGAGGCGCCGGGCCGAATTGCCATCACCTCGTCAATGTCGGCCTGTTCTTCGACGGCACGAACAACAACATGCAGCGGGATTACGATGACGCTCCGCCGGAGAAGCGTTACCACAGCAATATTGTCCGACTCTATCTCGCGCATCCGGATATTGAGGATAACCGTCCAGAAAACAGCAACCAATACTTCCGCTACTACATGCCGGGTGTCGGCACGCGATTCGAGCAAATTGGCGAGGATACGGAAACACAGGATGGCAAGGCCTTCGCCAAGGGAGGACAGGCACGCATTTTGTGGGCCGTGATGCAGGTCTATAACGCTGTGCATCGCTGCGTATTCAAGCAGACGATGCTCACGCCCGAAGAAATGAAGGCGCTCATCCAGGACTATGAGGACAAGGTTGATCACCATCAGCGGCCCGATCCCGAGGCGGCGCCGATCAACCGGCATGAATGGTTCAAGCCGCTGTCGGACCGGTTGTCGCAGAAGTTGCGCGAGCGCCTGCTAGCCAAGCAGACGCCGAGCGTGCCCAAGGTTACTCTGTCGGTGTTCGGCTTCTCGCGCGGTGCCGTGGAAGCGCGCGCGTTCTGCTACTGGTATCAGGACACGCTGCAGGACGGCAAATTCCTCGGCGCAATCGACACGGAAATCACGTTCCTGGGCTTGTTCGATTCGGTCGCAACCGTGGGCACGTCCGCATCCATGAATGAGCAGTTCGGCCTTTGGATGCTGAGCGGTCATTCGAGCTGAGCTGCGGAAATTCTTAAGCCCCTGCCGGCCATCGTGAAGAAGACTGTGCACCTGATCGCCGCGCATGAAATGCGCATGAACTTCCCGTTAACGCGGGTTCGGGGTAACAACGTGGAGGAATGGATTTTCCCAGGCGTGCACTCCGACATCGGTGGCGGCTATGCGCCCGCCGACCAAGGCCGTTCCCGCTGGGGCCACGCTTCGCTGGCGTCTCAGATACCCCTGGTGCACATGTACCGATCAGCGCTTGTTCATGGCGTGCCGTTCGTCCGCTTCGACAAGCTCAAGAACGTGGTGCGCGATGACTTCGAAGTCAGTGACGTGCTGCATCGGGAATTCAATATCTATGTGCAGAGACTGCGCGCCGGCACGGAAATGGACTTCCGCAAGGTCTACTGCAAGCACATGCGGCTCTATTACCAGCGGCGCTCCCGCATGCTGTATGCGGCTCAGGGAGCCATCTCCCGGAATGCCACCACGGCCCAGGACAGGCAAGATCTCGAAGAGGCGAGCGCAAATTTGCAATGGGACCTGCGTGTGATGCA
The DNA here is from genome assembly GCF_000611125.1 of Cupriavidus sp. SK-4. Classification (NCBI taxonomy): domain Bacteria; kingdom Pseudomonadati; phylum Pseudomonadota; class Betaproteobacteria; order Burkholderiales; family Burkholderiaceae; genus Cupriavidus; species Cupriavidus sp. SK-4. The sequence continues at coordinate 26,433 of NZ_JFJW01000059.1, read as the reverse complement.
ATCCCGAGCGAACCCGAACGCCTTCATCTATGACCACAAGGTAGCGCTGTCGCCACAGGAGCGCGCAGGTGCGAGCCAGATGCAGGTCGTCTACGCGGATAGCGGCTACCCACTCACGCCGTGGGAGCGCTGGGCGCTGGGCATCTTCGAAGCACCCTTCGAGAAGCGCAGGGATACGGATGCGAATGAGGATGCCTTCTTCCAGAACTTCGTCCACGATTCGCTGGCGGGCTTCTATCTTGCAGGGGCCGTTACCCAGTTCGACAAGCAGGAGGAATTCAAGGCGATGTGCAAGGCCAAGGCCGACGGAGAACGGCTGAACGAGTTTCAACAGCGCATCTACAATCAGAACAAAGCTGCCGCCGATACGAGAATCAGAGCCATTCAGAGCGGGATTGAGCCGCCAGATGACAAGGCACTGAAGTTGGAGTATCCGCTCATGCGTGACGACGATGCCCCCAGGATGCGGGTTGCGGTCATCAGGCTTGCTACATCCAGCCGACGCGAGGGGGGTGGCTATTTTCGTCAGCGCTGGGTCTACATGCCGGAGGCAGGCGATGCTGAGAACGAGACGGAAGGCTTGAGGCCAGGCAACACGGACCAGCGCGCGGGATGGACAGGTCGTCCTTGACTGTCCACGCCCGTCTGACGCGAGATCGACTGCTCTCCCGCAAATGCCCTGAAGGGCGAGTTCTCTCGGAGCAAGTCTGATGAAACTGCCCTTCGGCGATTGGATCGCTCTCTCGGCTTCCGGACGCTGAAACTGGCGACAGCCCATGCCAGCAAACCTCACTCCAGAGTACAAGCAGGCCGAACAAGCCTATCGGCAGGCACGCCAGCCGCGCGAGCAGCTCGAATGCCTGAAGGAGATGCTCCGTGTCATCCCGAAACACAAGGGGACGGAGCATCTGCAGGCCGATATCAAGTCGCGGATCAGGGAACTCACCCAGGCATCTGCGGGCCACGGGAAGGCCGCTCACAGAGGGCCGGCACATGCGGTGCATCCAGAAGGTGCGGCCCAGCTCTGTCTGATCGGCCCGCCCGGCGCGGGAAAATCCAGCCTGCACGCAAGGCTGACAGGATCGGGCAGCGAGGTTGGGCCCTATCCCCACCCTACGCAGGTGCCGGTCCCCGCCATGTTGGCGTTCGACGACATTGCTTTTCAGCTGGTGGATCTGCCACCTGTCTCCGTCGAATTCATGCACCCCAGGCTCACCGACATATTGCGGGCGACAGACGGCGTACTGCTCGTGGTCGACCTGAGCGCGCCAGACTGTACAGAACAGTTGGCGCTGATTCTGCGGCGGCTTGCCGAGGCGAAGATCATCCTGTCGGAGCGCTGGCCAGATCAGGCCGACAGCCCTGGGGCGACGGCGGAAGCGGCGGCTGACCCGTTCAGTGTTCACCTCCCTGCGCTGCTGCTGGCCAACAAGACTGATCTCGCCAACCCGGAGGACGCGGCCGTGCTGGAAGACCTGCTCGGTGTACGCTTTCCGGCGCTAGCCACCTCGGCAACCGACGGGCGCGGACTGGCCGAGGTCGGTCCGTTCCTTTTCAGGGCTCTGGGCATCGTGCGTGTCTACACCAAGGCACCCGGGAAGCCCGTCGACCAGCGTCGGCCTTTTACGATGCGCCGCGGCGACACCGTGCTGGATGTCGCCTTGCAGGTGCACCCTGATCTCGCGCGTACGTTCAAGTTCGCCCGCCTTTGGGGGAGTGGCAAGTTCAGCGGCCAGCAGGTGGGCGCCGATCATGCGGTAGCCGATCGGGACGTGGTGGAACTGCATTCGCAGGCACATGGCTGATCAAGGCCATCGTCGCAGCAGGCGAGCGCCGATGACATAGACTGAAAGACCTGCGGCCGGTTGTTCCCGCATGACCGCCGTGCCGTTTTGCGGAGCAATTTCTTGCACGGAGGTATGCCATGACTACATACGTCATCCTCAGCCGTCTCGCTCCTGACGCGTTCACGGACCCCAGGGACATGAAGAAGCTCGCCGCCACGGTGGCCGAGAAAATCAAGGCCGAATGCCCTGCCGTCACCTGGAAGGACAGCTATCTGACACTCGGGCGCTTTGACGTCGTGGACATTGTCGAGACGGACGACCTGAAGCAACTCGAGCGGGCGGCGTTGATCATCCGGGGCTATGGACACGCCGCGACCGAGACGCTGCAAGCGACGCCGTGGGACAAGTTCATCGCGGCCCTGTAGCGCAGACCGATGGACCAGGCTGCTCGCGCGGCGGCACAGCCAGATTCAGGTTGACCTGAGCGTCGGCTGCCCTATACTTAAAGTGCTGACTGAGACACGCTTGAGTAAAGCGAAGGTAGGTCAGCCAAACGATCATGTTTCCTGGATGATCTTCCAGATGAAGCGTGATCGTGCAGGCCACATATGCCTGCAGGTCCGGACCGGATCATAAGTTGCTGACCCGGTTCGGACGCACCCCGATTGAAGCGCTGAGCACCTGTGGAAGGTGCTCTTTTTATTGGCGGCATGGGGGGCGATGTTGACCCCTCGCCTCGCGCGCGCCGCCATTGAGCGATTCGGGTAATGCAAAAGTGGACGGATCGGATCAGAGCCGTACCTGATCCGAACTGAAGCAAGGAGTCGCATGCGCGCCCGCTCACGCCCTCCCGACGCCGGCTACCGCTGGCTGTGGCAGCTGTCTGCAGCCGGCTGGGGCCACTGCGGCCTGGCCTATGTCAGCGGCGCGCTGCTTGCACCGCGCTGGTGGCCCGCAAGGGAGGCCATGCCCGTGCGGGACCGGTATTCTTCGCGGCGCACGGCGCTGGTGCTGTACACCTTCGCCTATCGTGGCGGTGGGGCACCCGCCGGCACCATGCCACCGCGCGATGGCTTTACCTGGCGATACCAGTGCTGGTCACAAGGGGTTGGGGTGGGCTGATGCCGGAAACCCGCCACGCGCTTGCCGGGCGCCCTGTTCTGCGCCACAGTTGTCCCACCGGCCCAGGCTGGAGACCATGATGACAAACCGGCTCGCCACAGAAACCTCGCCTTACCTCCGGCAACACGCGGAGAATCCGGTCGACTGGTATCCCTGGTGCGAAGAGGCGTTTCGCCGTGCGCGCGACGACGACAAGCCGGTCGTGCTTTCCGTCGGCTACGCCACCTGCCATTGGTGCCACGTGATGGCGCACGAATCGTTCGAGAATCCCCGGATCGCCGGCCTGATGAATGAACGGTTCATCAGCATCAAGGTCGACCGGCAGGAGCGTCCCGACCTCGACGACATTTACCAGAAAGTCCCCCAGATGATGGGACAGGACGGCGGCTGGCCGCTGACGGTGTTCCTGACGCCGCAGGGAGAGCCTTTCTACGGTGGCACCTACTTTCCGCCGGATGACCGCTACGGCCGCCCTGGGCTCCCGCGCGTGCTGCTGAGCCTGAGCGAAGCCTGGAGGCATCGCCGCGAGGAACTGAGCAACACCATCGAGCAGTTTCAGCGGGGGTTCCGGCACCTGGACGAAGGGGTCCTGAGCCGTGAAGACGCGGAACAAGCCGCGCAAGTCCAGGACCTGCCCGCGCAGACAGCCCTCGCCCTCGCGCGCAATACGGACCCGGCCCATGGCGGCCTGGGCGGAGCGCCCAAGTTCCCCAACGCAAGCGCCTACGACCTCGTGCTGCGCATCTATCAGCGAACAGGTGAACCCGCGCTGCTTGAAGCACTGGAGCGCACGCTAGACGGCATGGCGGCCGGCGGCATCCATGACCAGCTCGGCGGTGGCTTCGCCCGCTACAGTGTCGACGAACGCTGGGCCGTGCCCCACTTCGAAAAGATGCTTTACGACAACGGCCAGCTCGTCACGCTCTATGCCAACGCCTATCGCCTGACCGGAAAGCAAGCCTGGCGCCGCGTATTCGAGGGAACGATCGCGTACATCCTGCGGGACATGACGCACCCCGACGGCGGCTTCCATGCCGGCGAAGATGCCGACAGCGAAGGCGAGGAAGGCCGCTTCTATGTCTGGACAGCGGCCGAGGTGAAGGCAGTCCTGGGCGAATCCGAGGGGGCCCTGGCGTGTCGCGCCTACGGCGTGACCGAAGCCGGGAACTTTGAGCCCGGCAGATCGGTGCTCCACCGTGCCGTCACGCTGACTCCTCTGCAGGAGGCACGGCTGGAAGGCTGGCGCGAGCGGCTGTTGGCAGCACGCGCCCGGCGCGTGCGCCCCGGCCGCGACGACAACATTCTCGCCGGGTGGAACGGTCTCATGATCCAGGGACTCTGCGCGGCTTACCAGGCAACGGGCAACCCCGCACACCTCGCCGCCGCAAGGCGTGCCGCCAGCTTTATCCAGGACAAGCTCACCATGCCGGACGGCGGCGTGTATCGGTACTGGAAGAACGGCACAGTCAAGGTGCCAGGGTTCCTGGAAGACTATGCCTTCCTGGCCAACGCGCTGATCGACCTCTACGAATCCTGCTTCGACAGGCGATACCTCGATCGCGCAGCCGAACTGGTGGCGCTCATCATCGACAGGTTCCGGGACGACGGGCTGTATTTCACGCCCAATGATGGCGAACCATTGATAAACAGGCCTCGCGCTCCGTACGACGGCGCCTGGCCGTCTGGCATTTCAGCCAGCGTGTTCGCCTTCCTGCGCTTGCATGAACTCACCGGCGAGGATCGCTATCGTGACCTCGCCGAGCACGAATTCCAGCGCTACCGGGCTGCCGCCACCGCGGCCCCGGCCGGCTTCGTGCACCTCCTGGCCGCCGCGGACTTCGCGCAGCGCGGCGCGTTCGGGATCATTCTTGCCGGCGACAAGGCGGCGGCCGCCGCCCTGGTGGAAAGCGTTCACCGCGCCTATCTTCCGGCACGCGTGCTGGCATTCGCCGAAGACGTTCCCGTCGGCCAGGGGCGGCTTGCGGTTGACGGCCGGCCGGCAGCCTACGTGTGCCGACATCGCACCTGTACCGCGCCCGTGACCAGCGGCCAGGCGCTCCTTGAACGCTGCGTGGGGTGACGGTGGGCCCTTTCGATCAGGACAGGCCTGATGCGTCCTGCTCGATACGCGATGTCGCTGTCAGCCGCTCCAGTGCCACATCGATGGCACCCAGGGACGCATTCAGACCGGCCGCGTGTGCCTCGTCCCTGAGCAGCCGTAACCGGGCGCAAAGCGGCGGCGTGCTCGCGCCGCCCTCTTCCCGTCCGGCGCAGATCAAGGCGCGGCCCCTGCGGATCAGGAAGTCTCCCCACGGAAACGGCTCATGCTGCATGTAATCCTGCAGCGCAGCCAGGTAGCGTTCGGCTTCCTGCCACCTGCGCGCCGCCAGTGAAACGTCGATCGCAGCTTCGAGCAGGTCGACGTGGCAATGGCTCACGCACCCCTGGGCCAGCATGGACTCGCCCTGGCGCAGGGCGTCGAGCTGCTTGTCCGGATCGGGCGTGGTGCGCGCCAGGAACGCGAGCACGGTTGGCCCTGAATACCGCACGCCGCTGGCGTGGCTCAACTGCAGCGCCTCGTCGAGCAGGGACTCTGCCTCCTGCACCTGGCCGAGCGCGCCGATGGCCAGGCCAAGCCGGGCCAGCACTTCCGCCTCGAAGCGCCTGGCCTCCAACCGGCGCGTCAGCGCCAGTGCCAGCCGCGCGTGCGCTTCGGCACACGGCCAGTCGCCGGCGAGCTGTGCGGTCGATGTCATCACGTCGTAGGCCAGCATCTCGCTGCGCGCATCACTGATGCGCCGCGCCAGGCGCAGCCCTTCCTCGCAACTGGCCTGCGCGGCCGCGAGTTCGTTGCGGAACAGTTCCACCGCGCCCACCATCGGCAGGTTGGCGCATTCGATGCGGATGAAACCGTGTGCCCGCGCCAGCTCGACGCAGCGGACAAAATGCGCATGCGCGGTCAGCATGCGGCCTTGCTGGTAGTACGCATCACCGAGGCCGCCCAGCGCACGCGCCTCGCCCAGCACCGATCCGGCCGCCCTCGCATGGCCGAGGGCGCGCTGGTGGGCGGCGAGGCACTCTTCCATGTCGCCCTTCGGGAAATAGAGATTGCCGCGCAGCGATTCGATCTCGGCCAGCCGCT
>NZ_JFJW01000059.1:0-20373 GCF_000611125.1 Cupriavidus sp. SK-4 | reverse complement strand
GGGGGCGGGCCCGGCGCGGCGGCGGCCTGCTCCGCCTCGCGCAGCGCCGCCAGGGCTTCGTCATAGCGGTCGAGCAGGCGCAAGGCGGCCGCCGTGCCAAGCCACACCCGGGCCCGCTGTGCCGCATCGCTCGCCAGCAATTGCGCTTGCCGGAACGCCTGCAGCGCTTGCGTCGGCAGGCCCAAATCAAGTGCCAGCTCGCCGTGCAGGCAGGCAAGCGTGTGCCTGCAGGCGTCGCCGCTATCCAGGCGCTGCGCACGCTCGACCAGGCGCAGCGCGCGCTCGCCGCGGAAGTGCGCCGCCTCATGGCGCGCGGCGGCGGCATAGGCCTCGGGCGCGCCGGGATCGCCTGCGGCATCCAGGTGCTCGGCCATCAGCGCCGGGTCCCGGCCTTCATACCAGGCGGCTGCGCGCCGGTGCAGATTCTGTCGCCGCGACTTGAGCAGCGAGGCGTACACCGCCTCATGGATCAGCGCGTGCATGAACAAATAGTCTTCGCCTTCCGGCCGGGCCATGGCCTCCTGCACCAGGCGCTCGCAAGCGTACACGGGATCTTCGATCAAGTGCCGCAGCGCGGCCGGGCCAAAGCGCTGGCCCAGTACGGCAGCGGCCTGCAGCGCCTGGCGGTCGGCGGTAGAGAACCGGTCCATGCGCGCCAGCACGATGCTCTGCAGCGTGCCGGGCAACTCGTCCGCGCCCGCCTCCGCACCGCGCAGCAACTGGTCGAGAAACAGCGGATTGCCCTCAGCCCGGCGAATGCAGGTAGCGGCCACGGCAGGATCGACCTGCCGATGGCAGGCAGCCAGTTCGTGCGCCTCGGCATCGTCGAGCGGCCCGAGGTCGATGGTGGTCAGCGATGCTCCCTGGCTGGTCGCCCGCCAGGCCGCATCGAGCGGGTCATGCTCGGGACGTACGGTCAGCACCAGGATCAGCGCATGGCTGCGGGTTGCCGCGGCCAGTTGCGCCAGGCAATCGAGCACCGTGCGCTCGGCCCAGTGGACGTCTTCGACCACGATCAACTGCGCGCGCACCGCACTGCGGCGGGTGGCCAGCGTCACCATCAATCGCTGTGCGCCGCGTTGCCGGCTGGCGGCGTCCATCGCGGCCAGTGCGGCGGCCTGCTCCCGGGACTGGGGCTGCTCGAACATGTCGCGGGCGAACACAAGCTCATCCTCGCCGAGTTGCCAGGCCGCGAGCGCTTGCCCGATGGCCGCGCCTGCCGCTTCTTCGGCGGCGGCGCCATTCGCGTCCGTGCGAGGCGCGACGCCCAGCAGGCTGCGCGCGAGCATGCGCAAGGGATCGCCGCCGCTGCCGGCGCCGAAGTCGAGCACCAGCGCCCGGTGTGCCTCCAGGCCATGCTCGCGCGCCAGCGCGACGAAGCGGTCGGCGAGCCGGCTCTTGCCGATGCCGGCCTCGCCGCGGATCAGCACGACCCGGCCATGGCCGGAACGCAGGCAGCTGTCGGCAACGCCGGCGAGCTGCGCCAGCTCCGCTTGCCGCCCGACGAAGGCGTGCTGCGCAGGCACCTGTTCCACCCCGAGAAAGCGCCGCACGCGCCAGAGCGGAATCGGTTCGGCCACGCCGGGGAGCACGGCGTGCGCCACGCAGTCCGCTTCCAGGCGTCCGGGCAGCGCCTGGTAGACCCGATTCGACACCATGGTTGCGCCAGGCTCGGCGTGCTCCATCGCCTGCAAGGCCACGCTAACCGGCCCGCCGGTCAGCGTCGTGCCGCTTTCGCCGCAGGCGGCCAGCACCTGGCCGCTGGCCAGGCCTACGCGCGCCAGCAGCCTGGCGTTGGCGGATTCCGCCAGCCGCGCCAGACCGGCATGCAGCGCCCCGGCGGTATGCAGGGCGCGCTCTGCGTCGTTCCCATGCGCCACCGGAACGCCAAACACAATGATCAGCCGGGTGCCGATTTCATCGGTGATATGGCCGCCGCAGGCGCTGGCCAATGCCCTGGCATGCTGGCGCCAGCGTACAAGGACATCGTGCAAGGGCTCGGGGTCCAGGCCAGCGCTGCTATCGTCCAGGCTGGCTACCAGGACCACTGCGTGGCGCAGCTGCGGCTCGGCAGCGATTACGGCAGACGCAGGTGGCACCGCTGCACCGTCATCACCAGCCGGCATGCCAGACACCGGCTCGCGGCGGGCCCGCAGCATTGTCTGGTACAGCGCCTCGGTCTCGGGCTCAGGCGATACCCCGAGTTCGCGTTGCAGCGCCGCCCGGCACAAGCGGTATTGCTTGAGCGCCAGCGCCTGCCGGCCCTGGCGTTCATACAGCCGGATCAGCGCCCGGTGCACGCTTTCCTGCAGCGGATCGAGCGCAAGCAGGCGGGTGGCACTGGCGATGGCCTGCTCCGTCTCGCCGGCCTGTTCGTGGTGCGCCAGCAACCTGGCCATGACCCCCAATGCCACGCCGCGCAGACGTTCGCGTTCGATCGCCAGCCAGTGGTCGAACGCCGGCGCGGCAGCATGAAAACCATCCAGCAAGTCACCCCGGTACAGCGCCGCGGCGCGCGCAAGCGACGCGGGCGTGGCTTCACGGGCACACTGCTCGAACTCGCACACGTCGACATCGATCTCGCCGAGCGTCACGCTGTCGCCTTCTGCCAGCACCACGTGCTGGCCAGCCTCTTCCAGCGCGCGCCGCGCCGCGCTGAGCGCCTGGCGCAGGCTGCTGCGCGCCTGCTCGGCATTGCTTTCGGCCCAGCACAGGGCGGCCAGCTTGTCCCGCGGCTGGGCACGCCCTTGCGCCAGCGCGAGATAGGCCAGCACTGCGCGCGCTTTGCGGGCAGTCAGCGGAATCGGCGTTCCTCCTGCAGAACTCAGCTGGAAGCCACCGAACAGGTCAAGACGGGCGCGGGCCATGATATGGAAACCTGAAAGCCCATCATTTATAGGCGACGGCACAGGATCACGCGCACCTTGCCAGCGCAAAGATACGAAGCCGGTACTTCCTGGCTTGCCTCAATTTTCACGCTTCTTTCACGCTGGATTGCCGGGCCCGTTCACGCCCGCTGCCTAGTATGACCACAACCCCGGGCCGCGTGGCTCCGACATAGCGGACGAACAGGGGCTGCCATCGAGGCAAGGGCTGCCTCGGTCACACTGGAAGGATTGCGTCATGACACATACTGACTCGCGCGGTGTTTCGGTTTCGAGCACCAACACCAACTCGCTGGAGCGCTTCGAAGCCGCCCTGGAATTGCTGCATGGCTACTATGGCGACCCGCTTACGGTGATCGACCATGCCCTGGCCGACGATCCGGGCTTCGTGATGGGCCATGCCATGCGCGCGGGGATGATGATCACGGCTGGCGACGGCTGCGTGGAGCCGATGCTCAGGCAGAGCGTCGAGGCAGGCGAAGCGCTGTCCGCCAGCGCCAACGAGCGCGAGCGCCGGCATATCGCGGCGGCACGCGCCTGGCTGGACGGCCACTTCGCGCGCTCGATCCAGCTGTACGGCGACATCGTGGTCGACTATCCGCGCGACAGCCTGGCGCTGCAGATCGCCCATATCGGGGATTTCCTGCTCGGGCAGTCCACCCTGCTGCGCGACCGCATCGCCCAGGTGCTGCCGTACTGGACTACGCGCGTACCCGGCTTCGGCTACGTCCTTGGCATGCATGCGTTCGGGCTTGAGGAAACGAACATGTACGAGCAAGCCGAGGAACGCGGCCGCTTCGCCCTGGAACTGAACCCGCGCGATCCCTGGGCCATTCATGCGGTCGCCCACGTGATGGAAATGCAGGGCCGCCAGGACGAAGGCATCGACTGGCTGAGCGGGCGCGCCGCCGACTGGTCGCAGGACAATATGATGGCCGTGCACAACTGGTGGCACCTGGCGCTGTTCCATCTCGAACTCGGCCATACCAGGCAGGTGCTGGACATCTACGACGGGCATATCCGCGAGAACCACTCCGCGGTGGCGCTTGAGCTGATCGATGCCTGCGCCATGCTGTGGCGCCTGCACCTGCGCGGCATCGACGTGGGCGAGCGCTGGAACGAAGTCGCCGACACCTGGCAGGCGCGCGGCGCAGAAGGCTACTACGCCTTCAACGACACCCATGCCGCCATGTCCTATCTTTGCGCCGGGCGCGACAGCGCCCTGGCCCCCCTGCTTGCCGGCATGCGCACTGCGGCAGGTGGCAGTGGCTCCAACGCGATGATGACCCGCGAGGTCGGCCTGCCGGTGACCGAGGCCCTGCTCTCCTTCTCGCGGCAAGACTACGACCACGCCATCGAGCTGCTGCTGCCGGTGCGCCAGATCGCGCATCGCTTCGGCGGCAGCCACGCCCAGCGCGATCTCATCAACCTGACGCTGATCGAGGCGGCGTTGCGAGGCCAGCGCGCCAACCTGGCCTGCGCGCTGGCGGCCGAGCGCATGGAGCTCAAGCCGATGAACCCCAGCCTGAGCAAGCTGGTGCAGCGCGCTTCAGCGCTCCAGCGCGAAGCGGCGGACGGCCAGGGGGAGGCGGTCGCGGCGAAGGTGGCGTGACGCAAGCCGGCTGGCCATGAGCGGAAAAAAACGAGGAGGCTTGCCTTGGCTCGTGCCGAGCCCAGGCAAGCCTCCCCAAAGCGCTCCCTCGATCGTCAGGGCGCCATCAGCGCTGCAGGTTGCTGCGCTCGGTCGGCGTCAACTGGCTCAACTGCGCCTCGCTCAACGCCATCTGCCCCAATACCTGCACCGGCCCCTTCGGGTCGTAGCTGGCCGGCGTTGCGCTCGCGCCTTCGCGCGGGCGCGGCGTGCCTTCGGCCGGCTCGGTGCCGGTGCCCAGCACCCGCACCGTGAACACCGACGGCAGTGCCTGGCGCGCCGCGGCGCGGTCGCGCTGCACCGCGTCCTGCGCGGCGCTGGCTGCCTGCGAAGCGGCGGCGCTGGCATTGGTCAGGGCGCCGACGTTGACCGCCGCCACCACCGGGATGCCGGTCGACTTGCCCTGCACCTGGATGTTCTCGGCATTGACCACGCGCAGCGCGGCCAGGTTGACGTTGCCCGAGACGCGGATGCCGGCCTCGCCCGCGTCGATGGTGCCCAGCGGTGCGATCAGGTCGATGTCGCCGGGCGGGACCTCGGCGATCGGGTTGAGCGTGGCAATGCCCGCGCCGGTGTTCGGCGTGGTGGGCGACAGCGAGACCAGGCCCATCTCGTCATACACGCGGCGCTGCGGCGTGTAGACCACGGTGGACTTGGAGCCGCGCCCGGCGTTGATGTCGCCCTGCGCTGACCACCCCATGATATTGCCGCCGAAGGTGGTAAAGATGCGGCTCTGGCCCAGCAGGATGCTGTCCTTCGCGTACATCTGCACCTCGCCCGCGCCCTGGGTCAGCATCCCCGAGCCCTCGCCCGGAACGAAGCCGCCGTCCACGCCGACCAGGGTGCGCCCGCCCGGCGTCAGCACGCTGATGTCACCGCCGAAGTTTGTATGGATGCCGGCATCGAGCACATCGTAGTAAGGCACCTCGTAGCTTGGGCTGCCCGCGGCCACCCACTCGGCCTTGGTCAGGTACTTCACGCCCGCCCTGGGACGGGTGGTGTAAATCCCATCCTGGTTGTTGATGCCGCTCATGTAGTACCGCGCGCTGCTGAACATGGTCAGGTCGCCCTGGTAGTCCTGCTCCGGGAACAGCGTGGCGATGGCCTCGCGGCCGCGCAGGTAGCTGCCGGCGCGCGCACCGTCGGCGTCGTTGTACTCGCGGCCCGATGCCTTGAGCTCGGCGTAGTACACATTGCGCAGGTAGGCGCGCTGCTGCTCGGGCGGCAGCGCGGCGAAGAACTGCCGCGCATCCATGGTGGCCGCGTCGAAATGCAGGCCCAGGCCATTGCTGCCGCCGAAGCGGCCGGTGAGCCAGTTGACCAGGTGCAGCTGGCCGGCCAGCCCGTATTCGCGCTGCAGGTCGCGGTTGGCCGCATTGGCGCCGGCGGCCTGCGCCTGCTGGCGCGCCTGGTCCAGCTCGGCCTGCTTGCCGGCCAGGAAGGCGGGCGCGCCCGCCTCGTCGCCGCGGTAGCCGAATTCGGCGCGCAGCCAGTCGGCCAGTGTCAGCTTGCCGCCGTAGATGGTCACCGCCTTGCCGGGCTGCCCGACCAGCGGGCGGCCGGCGTCGGCCTGGTTGGCCGGGTCCAGGTAGCGCGCGGCGAAGGCCTGGAAGCCGAGGCCGTCGAGGCCCCTGGCACCGACCCCGGCGGCCACCGCGATGCCGGCGCCGCTTGAGCGGTCGCCCGGCGTCACATTGGCCACCGCGCCGATGCTCTTGAGCTCGCCCTTGTCGGCCAGGTAGAGATCGCGCCCGGCGGTCACTTCCAGCAGGCCGGAGCCGGCCACGTAGAAACTGCCGCCGCGGACATCGCGGCCGGCCGAGACCACTGAGACATCGTCCGCGTTGTTGTGCACGATCAGGTTGCCGCGCGCGCTGCCGCCCGAGATCGGGGTGGGCCGCAGCGGCGCGTCGGGCTCGCCCCTGTAGAACTCGCCGAACCAGCCCAGCGCATTTTCCGGCGCCAGCTCGAAGCTGCCCAGGGGCGTGCCGGCATTGACGATATCGCGCCCGGCGCGGATCGCCACCGGTCCGCTGCCCTCGTACCAGGTTTCATGGTTGCCCGGCGCGCCATTCAAATTGCCGCGGTAGACGATGGTGCCGGTGCGCAGCCCGACGATATCGCCGTCGCTCGCATAGAAGCGCGCGGGCGGCTGCCCGACGCGCGCGTAGCCGGATGCCGTCGGCGGGGTGAGGCTGAACAGCGGATAGAGCTGCGCGCTCTCCAGCCCCTTCCAGAACATCAGGCTGGGCGCCAGCGCCTGCGGGTCGAGGTTGCCGACATTGTGGGCCCCGAACCAGGCCTTCCCGACGACGCCGACAAAGGCCGGATTGAACGGGCTGGGCAACGCCGTGGGGTCGGCGCCGGACTGGGTCACCGCATAGCCTGCGGCGTAGATGGAATCGCCCGCCAGCAGTTCGAGCGCGCCGGTGCCCTGCACGGCGAAGCGCGGGCTCACCGGCGACGGCGCCAGCACCAGCCCGACCGGAGACTGGTCCGGGCGGCCGTTGTTCAGCTGGCCCGAACTCGCGTTGCCGTAGTAGAGGCTGCCGCTGGGCGCCGCCGCGCGCAGGATAGCCGGCATCACGAAGCGCCCGTCGGTGGCGCTGTGGTTGCTGCGCGCGCGCTGGTCCATCCAGGCCATCGATGGCGTCAGGTTGCCGCCCGCGCTGAACAGGTCGATGGCGGTGGCCGGCGTCCACAGCGAGAACCAGCTCCAGCCTTCGCCATCGTGGGCGGTGCCGCTGAGCGTGAAGGGGGTGCCGTTGTGGAACTGGGGTACGCGGCCGGGATCGCCCACGCCGCCGAGCGCCAGGTCGCCGCGCGCGTCGATGCGCACTCCGGCGTCGCCCGGCACCAGCACCGGCCCGCCGCCCGCGATCGCCGAGGTCGAGACATAAGGCTGGTAGGCGCGCGACTCCATCGGATCGGCACGGTCGTAGCGCAACTCGATGCCGCCCACCGCGCCGGCTTCGAGGCGCATCGCCCCGCGCAGGTTGACAAAGGTGCTGTTCAGGTCCAGCCGCGGGCTCTGGAAGCGGGTCTCGGGCCGGATTTCGCCACCGGAATCGGGCTGGGCGCGGACTTCCGCCACCGGGTTCAGGCCGCCGCCGATGCGGATGTCCAAGTCGCCGCCGCCGGTCAGCGTCAGCTGGCTGCCATCGGCCGAAACGCGGCCGGTGCTGGCCACGGCCAGGTTCAGGCCCTGGCTGCGCGACAGGAAGCCGGCGCCATTGCCCATGCGCGACTCCAGCATGCCGGCATTGCCGCCAGCTTCCAGCACGAGGTTGCCGCCGCCGAGCGTGCCGATGCCGGTGAAGCCCACCAGGAACGGCGCGGTGCCATGCAGCGCACTGGTGTCCGGAATCGCCTCCACATAGCTGCCGAAGTTGATCCACCACGCCGTGGGCACGCCCTCCCCCGCCGCCGCTGCGCTGCCGGTACCCTGGCGCCACAGCCATCCGCCCACGGCCGAGGTGTCGAAGTGGCCGCGCATCACGCCCAGCGCATCGTCCATGCGTTGCGTACCGGGCTTGACCCCGATCACGTCGCCGCGCACATCGCCCTGGGCCCGCACCAGCACGTTGCCGCCATGCTCGGGATACCAGGCGCGGTAGAGGCTCTGGCTGCCGCCGTCGATAAAGGGTTCGAGGAAGCCGCCGTTGGCGCCCAGCAGCGTGCCCCCGTTGCCGACCGCGCGGCGCTGATTGTAGGCGGCATCGACGCCCGCGGCCTGGGTGCCGGCGGTATAGACGCCGAACGGCGAAGTCATGGTGAAGTCGCCGGCGGCGAGCAGGTCCAGGTCGCCGGTGCCGGTGCGCAGCACGCTGAACAGCTGCTGGCGCGCGGGTGTCATCTTGTCGTCGTATTCGGGCGGCGTGCCGTCGGCCACCTTGACCACCAGCACCCCCAGCCCCGCGTTGTTAAACTCGGCCACCGACGCTTCGCCGCCCCAGTCGTCGAGGTTGATCGGCGTGCCCGCGGGCTCGCCAAAAAAGGGTTCGGCGTCCGGCCCCCAGACGTACTGGCCCGGCAAGCCGGTGCCGGGCCTGAGCACCCGTTCCGGCCCGGGGCCGTAGTGCGTGTCGGCCAGCAGGATCTGCCCGCGCTTGCTGCGCGGCAGCAGCGCGCGCGTATCGACCGCCGCCGTGTCGGCTCCGCCCACCAGCCGCATCGACCACGATTGCGAGCCTTCGGCCAGCATCGGCGCCAGTGCCCAGGTGCGGCCCTGGTTGCCGCTGGCATCGGCGGGGCGCAGCAGCACGCTCTGGGCATCGCCCGGCAGCTTCACCACGGTTTCGCTGGGGATCATCGCGCCCTTGCGCAGCGGCAAGTCGCCCGCCAGCACCACGCCGTTGACGGGGTTCCAGGCGCCCGAGTCGCTCACGGCGCCGTCGGGGAACGGCAGTGGCACGCCGGCCGGCCAGGTCATCGCAGCCACCCTGGCCGCGCCCGGCAGGCGGTTGCCCGCGTCGAGCTGCATGCCGCTCGTGAGCGTGAGCGCCGCGGACAATACCGTGCCGGCGGCGTGGATCACATTGCCCTGGCCGTCGCGGATGGCGCCGCCCAGCACCGTGCCGGCCGGCAGCAGCAGGTCGGCCGTGAGCGTGGCGCGCGTGGCCAGCTCGGTGCCGGCGCGCAGGCTCATGGCCTGCATCGGCAAGGCGTAGTTGAGCGCGCGGCCGGGGTTGAAGAAGGTGCCGTCGGCAAGCGTGACGGTGCCGTCGACCGGCACCACCAAGTCGCCGCCCCAGGGCACCCGGCCCTTGAGCAGCATCCAGCCCTGGTCGTCCGGCGTGACCGGCAGCGCCGCGCCGTCGAAGCCGTCCGACACGCTGCCGAAGATCTTGAGGTCGCCGCCGGCGCGCAGCACCAGCGCACCCGCCTCGCCCGAGCCGCGCGCGGCGCTCTGCTGCGTATGCGGATTGACGCTGGCGTAGCGGAAGCCTGACAGGTCGATATCGCCATCAATATGCAGGTCGCCGTCCGGCGTGGCACTGACGATCTCGACGCCGGGGCGCAAATGGAAAGCGTCCGCGTAGCGGCGCAGGCCGGCCAGCCTGCGGCCCATCAGGTCGCCGTTGGCCAGTGCGTGGGCCATGAAGCCGACGCTGTCGTCGTGCTTCTGGTTCAGGTAGGCCTGGGTGACGGACTGGTAGCCGCGTCCGTCGGCGGTGCCGCCGGTGACCAGCGGCGCATCGTTGTAGCTATGGAAGGCGTTGACCGTGACAGCGCGCGCGCCGTCGATCCGCACCGTGCCGGCCGCGTCGATGTCGATATCGTTGCCGGTGGCGCCGCCGAGGCGGCGCGCGCTCAGCTCCACCGTGCCCAGCGACTGCGCCGCGCCGTCGGTGCCGGCACGCACATCCATGCGCGCGCCGTCTGCCAGCAGCAGCCGCCCGTTGCCGGCGTTGATGTCGATCACGGCGCGGTTGGGCGCCTCGATCAGCTTGCCGTAGCTGTCCACGCGCAGCACGCGGCCGTGCGCGTCGAGCAGTGCCGCGCCACCGATGGTGACGCCGTCGCGCGCGGCCAGGCGGATGCTGCCGACCTGCTCGCCGTTGGCATCGACCGTGCCGTTCACCACCAGGCTGCCGCCGTCCACCGAGACGCTGATCTCGCGCGCCTTCAAATCGTCGCCCACCGTCAGGTCGCCCTGCTTGAGCTGGTAGCTGCGGCTGCCGTGCACCTTGCCCTCGTTCAGGCGCTGGTTGAGCCCGGCGAAGTCGGCGATATGCTGGCCGCGGATATCGGCGCCGCCGGCCGCGAACGGCACCAGCGTGCCGCCGGCGTCGTAGTGGCCCGTGCTGGCGCCCGCGATGGCGCCTTGCAGGTCCACCGTGCCGGCGCCGCTGCCCACCGCCACCGCGGTGAGCTTGCCGGCGCGGTTCTCCTGCGCGGACAGGTCGATGCGCGAGCCCGCCGCCTGGCGGATATCGCCGGCCCGGCTTTCCAGCACCACGTCGCCGCCCCAGCTGTACTTGCTGACATCGAAGAAATCGATCCTGCGCCCGGCGAGGTCGAGCTGCGCGCGCTCGCCGAGCACCACGTCGCCCGTGGCCGACAGGGTGAGCTTGCCGCTGGGCAGCGCCACCGCCGTGTCCAGCGCCACGCTGCGCCCCTCGAGCGCCACCTCGGCGCCCAGCGCCGCCGCCAGTTCCTGGCTGGACAGCGGCGCCGCGGCCGCGCCGGCCGGCGCGGCGACGCGGATATCCCCGCCCGCGCGGAGCTTGTTGACCGAGCCGGCCTGGCCGGTCAGGAGCGGCGTGTTGATGTGCAGGTTGCCGACGCTGTACTGGTAGCCATTGGTGGCCGCATCCCATGCGCCGCGCGCCTGGTAGACCGAGAGCGAGCCCTTCTGGTTGGCCGTGATGCGGTCGCTGGCATTGAGTTCCACCTGGCCGAAGCCCAGCACCAACCGGTCCATGTCATGGACGGTATCGGGCCGCGAGCCCGGACCGTAGCCGAATTCGATCCGGCGGGCGTCGATGGCAAGACGCCCGCTGCCCGTGCCGGCGCCGCCGGCTGCGACCTGGCCCGGCGCGCTATTGGCGCCGTTCCAGACCAGCACGTCGGTGCGGATGCGCGCCTGCGCATCGGCATCGCCCAGGCCATAGATGGCCGGCGAGGTCAGCACCAGCCGCTCGAGCGAGGACTTGCCGGTGGCTGGATCAATGGTGGACAGCTGGATCGAATCGTAGAAATTGACGGCATCGCGCGCGGTCAGCACCAGGTTTTCCAGCGCCGGTGCGCCCGTGCTGGCGTCGCCGCGCAGCAGCCGGTCCAGCACGCCCTGGTTGAGCGTGAGCCCGGGCGCGAGGGCATTGCGCGCCGCCACCGCGACCAGCGACGCCTCGCTGCCGACATTGATGCCGCCGACCGCCAGCGACAGGTTGCGCGTGCCATAGCGCGCCGTGTCGCGCAGGTCGAAGCTCTGGTCGGTGACGGCGGCGATGGTGCCTTCGGAGTACAACTGCGTGGTGCCGTTGCACACGGCCCCGGGCTTGCAGGCGCCGATGTCGATGCGGCCCGGGCCACGGTCCGGATCGTTGGAGGCCGCGGGCGCCAGCACGTCCAGCCAGCCGTTGGATACCGCCAGCACCGAAGTCGGCCCGGGCTCGTACACATAGCCATGGGTGGAATCCCAGGCCGCCTTGCCCCGGCCCAGCGTATTGATGCCCGCCCCCTGCTCGATGACGATGCCGCCGTGCTTGTTGCTGGTGACCAGGAACACCTCGCCCGCCCTGAGCACCGCGCCTTCGCGCAGCATGATGTTCCTGCTGTTGCCGGAGAAGACGGCAACGTTGTCGCGCTGCGTGCTGCCGGTGGCGCTGACGGCCNCGCCCCCGGGGGGCGGGCCGCCGATGCCCAGGCGGTTCGCGCCGATGGCGTTGAGGTCGTCCGCGCGCAGGGAGATCAGGCTCATCAGGCCGGTGCCGGCCACCGGGGTGGGTGCGGCGCCCGCGGCCAGGATCTCGTAGTTGCCGCTGTCGCTCAGGACCAGCGCGCTGCCACCGTGGCCGCCCTGCGGCGTGCTGTAGTCGGTCGAGCCGGCGAAGCGCAGCGGCGGCGCGTCGCCGAGCTTGCCCTTCGACGTGTCGGGAATGAAGTCCAGCCTGAGCGTCTTGGCGTCGCGCTCCAGCATGCTGCGCGGCACGCCGTCGCGCTCGGCCCGGGCCACGCCGAAATCGGCGTAGCTCATCTCGTTGTACTGCGAATACCGGCGCAGCACATCGGCGGACGTCACCAGCGCCTGGACAGGCAGGGCGTCGCCGATGCCGGTGTTGACCGTGCCGAGCTGCGCGCCGGCGGCATACGAGCCATTGCGCATGGCCAGCGCCTGGCCTTGCGGCACGGCCTTGCTGCCGATGCCGTTGAGCTCGACGCGGAACGCGCCCGGCAACAGGGCAAAGGTCGAAGGCAGCAGGGTATAGGTGCCGGCGGGCAGGCCCGGCACGCCCGCGCCGATGGTGATCTGCCGGCCGATGGCCGGATCGCTGGCGCCCTTCTCCACTACGATCGGCGCATAGCCTGCCTGCACCCCCGGCACGATGGCATAGACCGGGTTGGTGGCCAGCCCCGGCAGCGTGAAGCCGCCCTTCAGCGACACCTGCGCCAGCGGATGCAGGCGCGCGTCGGTGGAGCCGCCCCGGCCCGCCAGGAAGGCAGCGCCCTTGAGCTCGCCGCCGCCGCGCATATCGAGCAGCGCATCCTTCTGCACGTCGATGGCGTGGCCCGAAAGCACGATGGCCGGCCCCGCGCCCACGCGGTCGAACTCCGCATCCGTGCCGTTGTGCATATAGCTCAGGCCGTCGAGCGAGCCGCCGTATGGCATCACCAGCCCGTTGGCGCTGACCGAGGTCACGCTGCCCGGCAGCAGGTTGACCTGGCCGGTTTCCTCGCCATGCAGCTTGGATCCCACCGAGACGGTGCCCAGCGGGGCCCGCAGCACGCCGCCCTGGTTGACCGTGGGGCCGGCGAGGATCAGGCTGCCGAACACCGAATACGGCATGGCGGGCAGCGCCTCGCCCACGCGCTCGATGGTCAGGCTGCGGGCAGGGTCGAAGCCGCGCGCCGGATTGCCCCATTGATCGATGGTGTTGCGCAGGCCGGCCACGACCTTGCCGCTGTCGTGCATGGCCGGGTAGATCTGCGAGGCGGCGAGCGTCAGGTTGCCGGGCTGGTACAGCACCGCGGCGCCGGACAGGCGGATATCCGAGGCGCTGCGCAGCGTCATCTGGTCGAACGCGCCGCGCTCCACCTTGAGCGGGTCGCCGGCGTTGCGGATGATCTCACCGCGCGCGCCGATGCCGACCTCGCCCACCAGGTCGAGAAACTGCGCATCCGCGATCAAGCTGGAGCCCTCGGCCACCAGCGGCACGCCCAGCGTGCCGGCGGCCGCGCCCGCATTCTTCGAGCCGCGCACCGGATTGGGCATGATGGTGTTGTCCGCCTGCCTGCGCGTATCGCCGGCCAGCCGCATGTATGGCGCCGCCAGGCTGACGCGCGCGGCGGGCGCGGCCTGGTCCGCCAGGCCGATGGCGCTGGCGGTCAGGCGCAGGCTCTGGCCCATCGCCAGGTTCACATCGCCCTCGAAGCTGATCAGGCCGTTGGCCAGCAGCGCAAGGTTGTCGAAGCCGCCGGCCTGGATGCGGTCCACGCCGATGCGGGCGCTGCCATAGCGCAGCGCGTCGTCGCGCATGCCGGGCCGCAGCCCGGCGGCGAGTCCGCTGTCGCCCTGCACTTGCGCCAGCACCAGCTCGCGCGGCACGCGCACCTCGTCATCCGCCGCCGCGCCCTTCAGGGTGTTGCGGTCCACGTTCAGGTAGACCGGCGTTTCCAGGTTCAGCGCCAGCGTGCCGCCGGCGGCGCCCTGCCCGCCCGCGGCCGCGCGCACATCGCCTTCCACGTACAGCCCGCGCATCGAGCTGGCCGCGATCACGCCGCCGTCGCCGGCAATCCGGGTCGCGCCCATGCCGGGCACGTCCAGCACCGCCATGGCGCCGGACGCGTCGAGCCGCGCGCCCGGGCGCACGATCACAAAGGCATCGGCGGCATCGACCTCGCGCGCGCCTTCGACATGGCGCGCGCCGATCTCGATGGTGCCGCCATCGGCAACCACACCGTAGCTGCGGCCCTGCGTGTCGCGCGCGGTGACGGCGCGGCCCGCCACATCAAGCACGGCGCCGCTGCCAATCCAGATCGACTTGGTATCGGGCTGGCCGTTCGGCGCAGCGGCCTCTGTGGTGGCACCGAGCGCGGTCTGCAGCACGGCGATCTTGCCGCCCCAGGCATTGAGCGTGCCGTCGACAGTGATCTGGCCATTGCCGCGCAAAGTCAGCGCGCGGCCCGGATCCACCGTCACGGTGGCGCCCCGGCCAACCACCACGGGGGCCTGGCCGTATACGTTGCCGCCGGTCAGCACCAGCTCGGCGCCACGCCGCTGCGTCAGCACGGCGCTTTCGGCATCCTCCTCCCAGAGCGGCGGCAGCTCGCGCCACAGCGCCTGCTCCGGCGCGGCCCCGGTGGGCACCGCGTGGGCGCTGGCCTGGTCGTGGCGCAGCACCGGCATGTTCACGTCGATGGTGGCGCCGGCCGCGACCTGCGCGCCTTGCTGGCCGGCCACCTCGTAGCGGCCGAAGCCGGTCTGGAACAGGCTGCCGTCCAGCACCAGCAGCGGCTTGACCGCGACATCGGCGGACAGCACCACGCCTGCCGGCAGGCGGTCCCCCGCGGCCAGCACGCGGTCCTTGCCGAACGGCGTGCCGGCCTTGATGGTAGTGCTGAATTCGGCCACCGGCATGCCGCCGGGGAACACGGCCGCGGGCACGACATAGCCCGGCGCCATATCGCTCTGCGTGCGCGTCAGCACCGTGCCCGCGGGCACTGTCATGCCCGATGAATACCAGCGTCCCGACTCGTCATAGACCACGAACGGGTTCCAGTTGACGCCCTGCGGCACCACCCAGTCCGCCCCCAGCCTGAGCGTGCGCTCGGCGGTGATCTGGATCGTCCCCGGCGCCATGTCGCCCGGCGCGGCGACATCGGACGCATAGATATAGTCGACCGGCAGCACCGTGCCTGCCGCGATGGTGAAGGCTTGATCCAGCGTCAGGTGCACCGGCACCGACTCGCCCGCTTTCAGCCGCCCGGCCTCGGCCAGCAGGCCGCCGCCGACGGCCACGCCCAGGCCCGAGTCGATGGTCAGCGTGCCGCCGCCGCGCACGCCGTAGCCGCGCAGCTCGCCGTCCATGCGCAGGGTGCCGGAGCCGTTGCCGTCAATGTCATACTGGTTCGAGCGCAGCGCGATATTGCCGCCGCGCCCGCCCTGCAGCGAGCCGTTGGCCATCAGCGCGGCGCCCGAGGACACGTCCAGCACGCTACCGCTGCCAAGCACGACATCGCCCGAACTGCTGAGCGCGATCGTGCCGCCGTTGACATAGGGCAGCCCGCCGATATCGCCCGCGTCCTGCCTGAGGTTGGTCCACAGCCCGCGCGCATCCAGCATCACCCCCGGCGCCACCTTCACCACCGCCTGCCCGGCCGCCGTGGCGGCAATGGGCATGTCGAGCCAGTTGAGCTTGCTGCTCGGCCCCATCCTGCTGACGATGTCGCCCAGCGCAATGGTGCCGCCGCGCGCGGCCAGGCCAGCCTTCACGTCCACCTGGGGCGCGTGCAGTGCCAGCGTGCCGCCCGGCGCCACCGACAGCGGCGCATCTACCGCAATGCCCTTGCTGGCGAAGACCCTGAACGCACCCAGCCCCAGCCCGTTCAGCCAGCCGGCATCCAGGCGGATGTTGCCGACCAGGTCTTCAGGCAGGGCATCTTCAACCGCGAGCCCCTGCGCGATGCGCTGCACCGCGCCGATATCGACCTGTCCCGCCACCGCCGACGGGCTCTCGCGCAGCATGCCGGTGCCAGTGTCGAACATCGGCACCAGCTTGCCCAGCACCAGCTCCCCGGCCAGAGGCGCGGCCACCTGCGATTGCCGGTAGCCATCGAGGCCGGCGTCGCGCGCTTCGCCCTGGCGCGGCCCCTGGTACACCGTGGCCTGGATCTCGCCCTCCAGCACCGCCGTGCCGGTGCCGACCAGCACGCGCCCGGCGTCGCGGCCCACGGTATAGCCGTTCTCCAGCCGCTGCTGCGGCGCGATCAGCGGGTTGTAGAACTGTTCGGTGGAGCTCTTGCCCCAGCGCTTGTGCTCGTTCTCGTAGCCGCGGTACAGGCCCAGGTAGCGGATGTCAGCCGGCGCCGTGGCCAGGTTGTAGAGCTGCCCGTCGGCGCCGCGCAGCCAGCTCTGGCGGATCGTGCCGGTCTGCACGTTGAGCGAGCCGCCCGAGATATTGATGGCCGAACCGGCCTGCGTCACCAGTTCGCCGCCATCGAACAGCACGGTTCCGCCCAGCGCCGCCCATTCGCCGATGCCGTGGCCGCTGGTGTTCAGGTAGCCGCTCACCTCCAGCAGGCCGCCGCCGGTGTACCAGCGGTCGGTGGTGTAGCCGTTGGTGCCCGCCGGCACGCGCACCAGATAGCGGCGGTCCACCCACATGGTGTTGTTGTTGAGGGTCTTGGAGTCGCGGTTGTCGGGCGCGTCGCGCTGCTCGTTGCCCTGGACGTTGATCTCAACGTTGTTCGATTCCATCGCCACGTTGACGCCCACGGCGCCAGCCACGTCGAGGATGGCGCGGTCGGCCAGGCGCGTGCGGCGCGCGGCCGCCACGCTGATCTGGCCGCCGGTGGCCAGCGCCAGCGAGTCGGCCTCGAACAGCACGTCGCCGGCCGAGGCAATCTGCACCAGCGACTGGTCGCGCCGGTTGTAGCCGCCTTCGCTGACGTTGGCGGAATCGCCCAGCAGCGCGTCGCGCTGCACGTCGAGCGCGGTGCCGTTGCTGTCATCGAGCAGGATGGCGCTGACGCTGCCCGGCGCCAGCACCACCTGGCTCTTCGCATCGCCTTCGGCGCGCAGGTGCAGCGTGCCGCGCGTGTTGACCGAGGTGCTGGACAGCAGCACGCCCTTTTGCTCGACGATATGGCCCTTGAGCGTGATGTCGCCGGTGGCGGCCTGGATCAGGCCGCTGTTGCTGACGCGCCCGGCCTCGCTGCCGGGCAGGCGCAGCACGTCCACCTCGTTGCCGCGCGTGCTTGAATTCCGGTTGCTGTCGGTCCCCAGCCCGCGCCGGATGACGAAGCTGTCGCCCGCGGCCAGCACGGTCTGCCCGGCCGGGGTCACGATGGTGCCGCGGTTGTGCGCCTCGCGGCCGGCCAGCAGCACGTAGCCGCCGCCTTCGGTGACGGTCTGCGGCTTGCGCGTCTCGATGCGCGCGCCCGCCTCCACCACCACGTCGGCGGTGGCGTTGCCATGGGTCACCGCGGTGCTCGACACCGCCAGGTCGTTGGCCAGCGTGGGCACATGGCCGTTGCCCTTGGCCTCGCTGTAGAGGCCCTTGTCGAACTGGGCGTTGGTCATGCCGGCGGCGGCCGCGACCAGGTTGCGGGTGTTGACCTGGCTGGTGCCGGTGAAGACGATGCCGTTGCGGTTGACGATCATCACCGTGCCGTCGGCCTTGATCTGCCCCTGGATCTTGCTGGGCCGTGCCTGCGGATCGTTGACGCGGTTGAGCACCGCCCAGTCGGGCCGCTGCTGGAACTCCACCGTGGTATTGCGGCCCACGTTGAAGGTTTCCCAGTTCAGGATGGCGCGCTCGCCGGTCTGCTCGATGGTGACGTGGGTCTTGCCGTCCGCCACCGCAGCAGCCGGCCTGTTCGCATTGACCCAGCCCGCGCTGAGGCTGTTGGTGTCGACCTTGAGGCCGCCTTCGGCCAGGCCATCGGGCACCGAAGGCTCCCGCGCCGCGGCCTGCCGCGCCGCTTCCTGCGCGGCCTGCATGGCGGCAATGCCCTGCGCGGCCTGGCCCAGGCTCTGGATCGAACGCTGCAGCTGTTCATTGGCGCGCTGCTGCTGCGCCTGCGGGCTGGTCAGCGCCGCCGCGGGGGTGCCGTTGGGCAGGCTGCCGGTGGCGGCCGCGCTGTCCTGCATCATGTTCTTCTGCGCCATCCAGGCGCGGCTGAACGGTTGCGCGGCATGCGCACTGGCAAGCATGCCTCCCGCCGCCACCAGCAAGGCCACGGCCCGGGCCAGCGGCCTCGCCTCCGGTACGGCCAGCCTGAACCTGGCCTGGTGCCGCGAAAGCATGGTCCTGTCGTCAACGCGCATCTGCATGGTGCCCTCAATCCCGTCAAGCAAGTTGGCGGACCAGTGCATGCCTGGGAACGATGCGGCCCGGTCCTGTCGTCATTGCCACCGGCGGCGCCTGCCGCCGGTGCTCCTGGGATCTAGACTTTTTGGCGCGCCCGAATCGGCAAGCTTTTCCTTGAAGATTTCGTGACAGCGCCGCCGGGGCATCACCCGTTCAGGAGAGCAGCACCACGCCGCCGGGCAGGTGGCGCGCGCTCAGGCCAAATGACTGCTGGATCTGCGCGATGGCCTTGTCGAGCGCGCGGATCCGGAAGCGGCCCGTCACCGGCCTGGCGGCCAGCTGTTCATTCATCAGCACCAGCTTGCCGCTGCGGTAGCGGTTGAGTTCATCGACCACATCGCGCAGCGGGGTGTCGGCAAAGCGCAGGTAGCCCTCGCGCCAGGCTGGCATGCGCGCATCGTCGACGCTGACCACGTGCGCCAGCGCGCGGTCGTCGTAGGCCACCTGCTGCCGCGCCGACAGCGTGGCCATGCCGGCTGGATGTGCCACCTGCACCAGCCCTTGCAGGCAGGTCACGCAAACCCCCGCGGTGGTGTGGCGCACCTCGAAGCGCGCGTGCGTGGCGATGGTTCGGCCCGCACCAGCCACCACCGCAAAGGGATGGCGGGCCTCGGCCATGTCGATAGCGGTCTCGCCCGCGATCAGGTCGATGCCGGGCACGCGGCCCTGCTGGCGCACGGCAATGCTGGTGCGCGTATTGAGTTCGACGGTGACATCGCCGGCCAGCGCCAGCCGGCGCTGCTCGCCGGCCACGGTACGGTAGTCGGCGCGCAGTTCACGCGCCGATGGCCACAGGCCAAGCGGCGGGTGGATCAGCGCGGCGGTGGTCGCCGCCGCGGCGCCAAGCGCCCCGCCGAGAAAGGCGCGGCGCTGCCAGCGCACCGGCGTGGCCCTGCGTGCCGGTGCCGGCCTGGCATCGGCGCGTGCCGCGTCCGGGTCGCGCTCCAGCACCAGCCGGCCGGCCGCCGCAAGCTGTTCCCAGCGGCGCTGCGCAGAAGCAAAGGCCGCTGCGTGCGCGGGATCGGCGCGGCACCAGCGCCGCAGCGCATCGCCGTCGGCGTGCGTCATCTCTCCCGTCGCAATCTGGCGCGCCCAGCGCAATGCTTCGCGCTCGACCCGGCTCAGCCCGCGTGGCTGTTGTAGCGGAGGATTCAAGGTGGATGTCATGGCGTCTCGCAAGCTCCCCGTCCTGTATCGCCTGCATACAAGACGGTTCTGGCACCACGGATCGGCACGGTTTCTTCAGTCATGCTTTTCCATGTGGGCCACGCAGTATTCGTGGGCACGCTTCAGCTCCAGCCCGATCAGCCGCGCCGACACCCCGAAGCGCACCGCCGCCTCCTGGTTCGACAGCTCCTCGACGCGCACCGCCAGGAAGATCGCACGCCGCCGCGGCGGCATCCTTTCGATCAGGCTTGCCAGCGCCTCGACCTCGCCGCGTGCCGCGACCGTCTGGGCGGGGCCAGGCGCGGGATCGACGATCTCCGTCATCAGGGACTCGAGCTCGTCCGCACTCATGTAGCGGCGGTCGCGCTGCAGCCGGTCCAGGGCCAGGTTGGTGGCCATGCGCATCAGGTAGGCCGCGGGGCTGGCGACCGGGCCATTGGCGTCGTTGCGGTCTTCCAGGTGGACCCAGGTGTCGTGCAGCGCGTCGCTGGCCAGCTCCGCCGAGCCCAGGCGCCAGGTCAGGCGCCGCTTGAGGTCGTCGTAGCGTTGGGTGAGCAGCTCGCGCAGGCTGGAACGGATGCTTTCGCTCATCGGCCATCCCGCTGCGTTTCGCAGGGCGAGGCGCAGGCCTGGCCATGCTCGCACTGCACCGGCCGCACCAGCAGCACGAACGGTTTTTCCGGCTCGGCAGGCGCGCGGCCGATGTCGACCTGGCGCACGGCCTGCACGATCGCGGCATCGCGGCCGCGGTCGCCGGTGGTGTCGAGCAGGCGCGCGCGCCGCACGCGGCCGGCGCCATCGATGTTCACGGCAAGCGCCAGCCGGTAGGTGCCCAGCGCCAGCGCCGGGCGCGCGCATAGCGCCTGGCGGACATGCGCCTGGACCAGGCCGTCGTAGGGCTGGCGCGCCGCCG
>NZ_JFJW01000058.1:0-11740 GCF_000611125.1 Cupriavidus sp. SK-4 | reverse complement strand
CCGCCCCCGCCCCCGCCCCGTTCCGCGTTGCCGCCGTCCAGACCGTGACCGGCACCTCGCTAGATGCCAACCTGGCGCGCGCCGACGCGCTGATCGCCGAGGCCGCTGCCGGCGGCGCCGCGCTGGTGCTGCTGCCCGAATACTTCTGCATGATGGGCCGCTCCGAATCGGACAAGGTGGCCGTGCGCGAGCATGACGGCGACGGCCCGGTGCAGCAGTTCCTGGCCGATGCGGCACGCCGCCACGGCATCTGGCTGGTCGGGGGCACGCTGCCGATGTGGTGCGACGACCCGGCGCGCGTGTACAACACCTCGCTCGCCTTCAACCCGCGCGGCGAGCGCGTGGCGCGCTACGACAAGATCCACCTGTTCGGCTTCACCCGCGGCACTGAAAGCTACGACGAGTCGCGCACCATCCTGGCCGGGCGCACCCCGGTCAGCTTCGACGCGCCCTGCGGCCGGGTGGCGATGTCGGTGTGCTACGACCTGCGCTTCCCCGAGCTTTACCGCGGACTGGCCGCCGGCGACGGCACCAGCTTGATTCTGATGCCGGCCGCCTTCACCTACACCACGGGACAGGCGCACTGGGAGATCCTGCTGCGCGCCCGCGCCATTGAAAACCAATGCTATGTGCTGGCCGCGGCACAGGGCGGCAAGCATGAGAACGGCCGGCGCACCTGGGGCCATTCGATGCTGGTCGATCCGTGGGGCGAGGTGCTGGCAACGCTGCCTGAAGGCGAAGGCGTGGTCGGCGGCGTGATCGACCCCGCGCGCCTGGCAGAGGTCCGGCAGAACCTGCCAGCACTGCGACACCGGGTGCTGTAGCATGTACGCAACCGCGGGGGCCGCCACCGGCGCCCGCCCAGAGAATTTTTTGCCGCGCCGGCAGCAAGCCGGCGCGTCCCCAGGAAGAAAGGACATCTCATGAACGCCGGCGATCTCGGAATCCGCAACCTGGCCACCGCGCAGCAACTGCTGCTGGCACCGTACGGCCTGGACGAGGCCAAGCTCCAGCGCGTGCTGGCCGATATCTTCACGCACAAGGTCGACTATGCCGACCTGTACTTCCAGTACACCCGCAACGAGGCTTGGAGTCTTGAAGAAGGCATCGTCAAGTCGGGCAGCTTCAGCATCGACCAGGGCGTGGGCGTGCGCGCGGTCTCGGGCGACCGCACCGCCTTCGCCTATTCGGACGACATCAGCCTGGCGGCGCTGTCGCAGGCTGCGGCGGCCACGCGCACCATCGGCCGTGCTGGCAGCGGCCGCGTCAAGGTGGCCGGCGAGCTGGCCACGCACGCCGGGCGCAACCTGTACACGCCCAACGACCCGCTCGACTCGATGAGCGCGGCCGAGAAGGTGGCGCTGCTGGAGCGCGTCGAGCGCATGGCGCGCGCCAAGGATCCGCGCGTGGTGCAAGTGATGGCAGGCCTGGCCGGCGAATACGACGTGGTGCTGGTGGCGCGCAGCGACGGCGTGATCGCCGCCGACGTGCGTCCGCTGGTGCGGGTCTCGGTCACGGTGATCGCCGAACACGGCGGGCGCCGCGAGGTCGGCTCTTCCGGCGGCGGCGGCCGCTATGCCTATGGCTACTTCACCGACGAGCTGCTGCAGAAGTATGTGGACGAGGCCGTCTCTTCGGCCCTGGTCAACCTGGACGCGCGCCCGGCCCCGGCCGGCGCGATGACCGTGGTGCTGGGCCCGGGCTGGCCCGGCGTGCTGCTGCATGAAGCTGTCGGCCATGGCCTGGAGGGCGATTTCAACCGCAAGGGTTCGTCGGCATTTTCCGGCCGCATGGGCGAACGCGTCGCGGCCAAGGGCGTGACCGTGGTCGACGACGGCACGCTGGCCAACCGCCGCGGCTCGCTCAACCTGGACGACGAAGGCAACCCGACCCAGTGCACGACGCTGATCGAGGACGGCATCCTGCGCGGCTATATGCAGGACACGCTCAACGCGCGCCTGATGAAGATGCCGGTCACCGGCAACGCGCGCCGCGAAAGCTATGCCGCGCTGCCGATGCCGCGCATGACCAACACCTACATGCTCAACGGCGACAGGGATCCGCAGGAGATCATCGCCAGCGTCAAGCGCGGCCTGTATGCGGTCAACTTCGGCGGCGGCCAGGTGGACATCACCAACGGCAAGTTCGTGTTCTCGGCCAGCGAGGCCTACATGATCGAGGACGGCAAGATCACCTACCCGGTCAAGGGCGCGACGCTGGTCGGCAATGGCCCGGAATCGCTGAAGGATGTCACCATGATCGGCAATGACATGCGCCTGGACTCGGGCGTCGGCGTGTGCGGCAAGGAAGGCCAGAGCGTGCCGGTGGGCGTGGGCCAGCCGACGCTGCGCATCGAGAACATGACGGTGGGCGGCACCGCCTGAGCGGTCCGGCGATAACGAAGACGGGACCCCGCGGGGTCCCGTTTTTCATGGGATCGTCCCAGCCTTA
This sequence comes from Cupriavidus sp. SK-4, assembly GCF_000611125.1. Taxonomy (NCBI): domain Bacteria; kingdom Pseudomonadati; phylum Pseudomonadota; class Betaproteobacteria; order Burkholderiales; family Burkholderiaceae; genus Cupriavidus; species Cupriavidus sp. SK-4. The sequence continues at coordinate 9,289 of NZ_JFJW01000058.1, read as the reverse complement.
GGGCCGCACTTCATACACCAGGTTGAACGGCGTCTGCGCCGCGCGGCGGAAACTGCTGAAGCCGGCCTGCTCGACCACTGCGCGCATGCGCGCCTCGCCCGCCTGCGCGCCCAGGCACAGGCCGACTTCCTGCGCGCGCGACGCCGGCGTGCAGATGAAGGTGGACGCGGAATAGAACACCCGGCCCAGCGGGTTCAGGTTCTGCTCCAGCGTGTCGTTGGCAAACGGTTCCACGATCATCCAGGCGCCATCGGCACGCAGGGTCTCGCGCACGTGGCGCGCCGCGCCGACCGGATCGCCCATGTCGTGCAGGCAGTCGAACACCGTCACCAGGTCATAGTCCTTGCCGCCGTAGTTCTTGGCGGTGGCCACTTCGAAGCGCACGCGCTCGGCCACGCCGGCGCGGCGCGCGGCTTCGGCGGCATGGCGCACCGAAGGCTCGTGGTAGTCGACACCGACAAAGCGCGAGGCCGGATACGCCTGCGCCATGATGATGGTCGACGCGCCGTGGCCGCAGCCCACGTCCGCCACCGACGCTCCCGCCTTGAGCCGCGCCTCGATGCCGTCCAGCGCGGGAATCCATTCGGAGACCAGGTGCGCCGCGTAGCCGGGCCGGAAGAAGCGCTCGGTGCCATGGAACAGCGCGGGATCGTGCTCGTGCCAGCCCAGCCCGCGGCCGTTGCGGAAGATATCGATCATCTTCGGGATGGCGCGGAACTGCGCCACCGCGATCTGGAACGCGCCCGGGATGAATGCGAGGCTGCCCTCCTGCGCCAGCGCATAGGCCTGCTCTTCGTTCAGGCTGAACTGCCCGGTGGCCGGGTCATAGTCGACGTATCCGCTGGCCGCCTGTGCCGACAGCCATTCGCGCAGGTAGCGCACGTCGGTATGGGTCTTTGCCGCCAGCACTTCGGCGGTCATGGCTTTTTCCGCCATGGCCTTGTACAGGCCCAGTTCATCGCCCACGACCACGGTCGCAGCATGCATCACCGCGCCGATATCGTTGATGAATTTTTCCATGAAGGCATTCAGCCTCGCTTCATCGACGCTCATGATGCACCTCCCCGTGCTCACCGCTCCCCGGTTCCAATATAGCCCCCGGTTATGTCGGGGAAAGCCGAAAAGCAGCGACGGGACAAGGCTTGCGCGGCAAGGCTGCAGGCCGCCGGAGATCGGTGCGCCAGCGCACCGCATGGCCTCGTCGACACTTGCCAACCCTGGCAAAAGGCGCTATAAAGATGCTTCGCCGCGCGACAAGCAGCTGACGCACGCCGAAAATTGACAGGCCGGCGCGCAATTTCCTGCCTTTCTGCTACGCAGTGCAGCATAAATTCGGCGCCCACGACGATAATCGATTCAAGCTGACCCAAGCCAACGCCTTTTTCCGCCATGTCCGCTAAGTTTTACTTTTACTTTTTTAGCGATCTCACACCGCTGGCGGATAGGGAGGGACGGCTGTAAGCAGCGCCCCGAATACAAAAAAGACCGCCAGCGACCCTGGCGGTTTTTTTATACCTGTTTGTTACCCCACCCACTCACGACCTCACAAGAATCCCGGAGCCATCATGCTGAAGAACACCGACGACCTGCGCATTCGCGAACTCAAGGAACTGCTGCCGCCCGCGCACCTGATCCGCGAGTTCGGCTGCTCCGAACAGGCTTCGGACGTGATCTACGGCGCGCGCCAGGCCATGCACCGCATCCTGCACGGCATGGATGACCGCCTGATCGTCATCATCGGCCCGTGCTCGATCCACGATACCCGCGCCGCGCTGGACTACGCCAAGCTGCTCAAGGTCCAGCGCGACCGCTTCGCCGGCGAGCTGGAGGTGGTGATGCGCGTGTACTTCGAGAAGCCGCGCACCACGGTGGGCTGGAAGGGGCTGATCAACGATCCGCACATGGACGGCAGCTTCAAGATCAACGATGGCCTGCGCACCGCGCGCGAGCTGCTGCTGAACATCAGCGAGATGGGCGTGCCCACCGGCACCGAGTACCTCGACATGATCAGCCCCCAATACATCGCCGACCTGGTCAGCTGGGGCGCGATTGGCGCCCGCACCACCGAGTCGCAGGTGCACCGCGAACTCGCCTCCGGGCTGTCGTGCCCGGTGGGCTTCAAGAACGGCACCGACGGCAACGTCAAGATCGCGGTCGATGCGATCAAGGCCGCGTCGCAGCCGCACCATTTCCTGTCGGTGACCAAGGGCGGCCACTCGGCAATCGTGTCGACCTCGGGCAACGAGGACTGCCACGTGATCCTGCGCGGCGGCAAGGCGCCCAACTACGACGCGGCCAGCGTGCAGGAAGCGTGCGACGCCATCGCCAAGGCCGGCCTGGCCTCGCGCCTGATGGTCGATGCCTCGCACGCCAACAGCAGCAAGAAGCATGAGAACCAGATCCCGGTGTGCGGGGAGATCGGCCGCCAGATCGCCGGCGGCGACCAGCGCATCATCGGCGTGATGGTGGAATCGCACCTGGTGGCGGGCCGCCAGGACCACGTGCAGGGCCAGCCGGTCGAGGAACTGACCTACGGCCAGTCCGTGACCGATGCCTGCATCGGCTGGGACGACTCGGTCAAGGTGCTCGAGGGCCTGGCCGAGTCGGTGCGCCAGCGCCGGCTGGTGTCGGGCAGCGGCAACTGATACCGCCGCGGGGCCCGCGCCCCGCGCTCCCGCACACAACAAAAAAGCCGCTTCCAGGGAAGCGGCTTTTCTGCACTGGCGCGGCAGCCGCCGCGCGTTCTTACTTCTTCAGCACCAGGTCGCCAGGCAGCGACTCGATGTAGGCGGCCATGTCCTTCAGCTCCTTGCGGGTGAACGGGCGCGGCTTGCCGTCCTTGTCGGTCACGGCCGGATTGGCGTTGACCTGGCCGGCCATGATGGCGTTGGAGCGGCCCACCAGGGGGTTGCCCGACACCTGGTACGACGCCAGCGCGTGGTACAGGTAGTCGGCGTGCTGGCCCGCCAGCTTGGGGTAGTCCGGCGAGATCGGGGCGTTCATGCCCGCGCCGTGGCAGGCCACGCAGGCACCCTTTTCCACCAGCGCCTTGCCGGCGGCAAGGTCGGCGGCCGAGGCCGGCATCGCGGCAGCACCCAGCACGAGTGCGCCGAGCGCGAACGAAAGCGTCTTGAGCGTATCCATGTGGGGTCTCTTACTTGAGGGAATTGTTCTGCGTGCCGGCCTTCTGCTGCGAGTAGTAGGCCGCCACGTTGGCGATGTCCTGCTCGGTCAGCGTCGCGGCGATGCCGCGCATGGTCGGGTGCTTGCGCTCGCCCTTCTGGTAGGCCTTGAGCGCGTTCTCGATGTACTTGGCGCTCTGGCCGCCCAGCAGCGGCACTTCATAGATTTCGGGGAATGACGCACGGTAGCCCGGAATGCCGTGGCATCCGATGCACATTGCAACCTTGTCCTTGGCAGCGTCTCCATTGCCCTTGACTTCCTGTGCCTGCGCGGCCGTTGCAGCCGCGCCCAGCACCACCATCGTGAGGAGCTTTTTCATTGTCTTTGCGGATTGGAAGTTAAACCGTGTGACCTGCCCTGCCGGGCGGAGACGGTTTCAGAATGCTTCTGCGGGGAAAACCAAGGCAGCCGGACTGATTGCCGAGGTGCAACCCGCCAGACATGTCGCATCCGGTCTGTTGCCGGGATGTGGAACACCATTCTGGAACCACCTCTCGCAATCGCCGCGACCCGGAAGGGCCGCTGGGACTTCTGAACGCGGACTGCCGGATGCTGGGAGAACTGGACGTGGGGGCGCGTCAAACCGCCGCATTGTACCGCAGCCGGCACCTGCCAGTCCAGCAACCGGCCCCGGCCGCCGGTGGCCTGTCAGCACGCCCCAACACGAACCGCAAAGGTCTTTTATACTGGCTGATCCCGGGAATCTGCACGACCGTTCGCGAATGCTGCCGCCAGCAGCGCGCGGGCGCCCTGCACCGGACCCTGTTTCCATAATGAAAGCGCGCATGACAGCGCGAAGAGACCGCGCCAAGCACGCCAACCCGGCCCTCGATCCGAGGCCGTCACCTCAGGTTGCCTCATGTCAAACACCGCCAACGCTTCCGCCCAAGCTTCCACCGCCCAGCAGGTCCGTTTCGAGGGCAGCGACCAGTATGTCGCCACCGACGACCTCAAGCTGGCCGTCAATGCCGCGCGCACGCTGCAGCGCCCGCTGCTGATCAAGGGCGAGCCCGGCACCGGCAAGACCATGCTGGCCGAGGAAGTCGCCGCCGCGCTGGGCATGCCGCTGCAACAGTGGCATATCAAGTCGACCACCAAGGCGCAGCAGGGCCTGTACGAGTACGACGCAGTGTCGCGCCTGCGCGACTCGCAGCTGGGCGATGACCGCGTCCACGACATCCGCAACTACATCGTCCAGGGCGTGCTGTGGCAGGCCTTTGACGCCGACGAGCAGGTCGTGCTGCTGATCGACGAGATCGACAAGGCCGACATCGAATTCCCCAACGACCTGCTGCGCGAACTCGACCGCATGGAGTTCTACGTCTACGAGACGCGCGAACTGGTCAAGGCGAAGCATCGCCCGCTGGTGATCATCACCTCGAACAACGAGAAGGAACTGCCCGACGCCTTCCTGCGCCGCTGCTTCTTCCACTACATCAAGTTCCCCGATGCCGAGACGATGCAGCAGATCGTCGACGTGCACTACCCCGGCATCAAGCGCGAGCTGGTGGCCGCCGCGCTGGAATCGTTCTACGAGATGCGCAACCTGCCGGGCCTGAAGAAGAAGCCGTCCACGTCCGAGCTGATCGACTGGCTCAAGCTGCTGATGGCCGAGGACATCCCGCCCGAGGCGCTGAAGAGCCCGGACAAGAAGGCCGCGATCCCGCCGCTGCATGGCGCGCTGCTGAAGAACGAGCAGGACGTGCACCTGTTCGAGCGCCTGGTGTTCATGAACCGCGCCAACCGCTGAGGCACTGCCCGCCATGACTGCGTTCGTCAAACCCGTCACGCTGGTGGGCCGGCACGTCACGCTGGAGCCGCTGCGCACCGAGCATGCCGAGGGCCTGCGCGCCGCCTGCGCCGACGGCGAGCTGTGGAAGCTCTGGTACACCAGCGTGCCCGCGCCCGAGCGCATGGAAGCCGAGATCGCGCGGCGCCTGGCGCTGCAGGAACAGGGCTCGATGCTGCCGTTCGCGGTGCGCGATGCCGCCGGCGAGCTGGCGGGCATGACCACCTACATGAATATCGACGCGACCAACCGGCGCGTGGAGATCGGCTCCACCTGGTATGCGCGCCGCGTCCAGCGCACGCCGCTGAACACGGAATGCAAGCTGATGCTGCTGGGCCATGCCTTCGAGCATCTCGACTGCATCGCCGTGGAATTCCGCACGCACTGGATGAACCAGCAGAGCCGCGCCGCCATCGCGCGCCTTGGCGCCAGGCAGGACGGCGTGCTGCGCAACCACCAGCGCATGCCGGACGGCTCGTTGCGCGACACCGTGGTGTTTTCGATCATCGCCAGCGAATGGCCGACGGTGCGTCAACACCTGCAATTCCAGCTCGACCGTCCGCGCTGAAGCGGCCGCCGACTGAAAGCGAGGCATCATGCTGATCGATTTCTTCTTCTCGCTGCGCCACGCCAAGCTGCCGGTCTCGGTCAAGGAATACCTGACCATGCTGGAAGCGCTCAAGGCGCAGGTCATCTCGCCGTCTATCGACGAGTTCTACTACCTGTCGCGCATGACGCTGGTCAAGGACGAGAAGCACTTCGACAAATTCGACCAGACCTTCGCCGCCTATTTCAAGGGCGTCGAGAGCCTGGTCGACTGGAAGTCCGACATCCCGCTCGACTGGCTGCAGAAGACGCTGGAGCGCGAACTCTCGCCCGAGGAAAAAGCCAAGATCGAGGCCATGGGCGGCCTCGACAAGCTGATGGAGCGCCTCAAGCAGCTGCTCGAGGAGCAGAAGGAAAAGCACGAGGGCGGCAGCAAGTGGATCGGCACGGGCGGCACCTCGCCCTTCGGCCACGGCGGCTACAACCCCGAGGGCATCCGCATCGGCGGCCCGTCCAAGGGCAACCGCACTGCCATCAAGGTGTGGGAGGCGCGCGCCTACAAGGACTATGACGACCAGGTCGAACTGGGCACGCGCAATATCAAGGTGGCGCTGCGCCGGCTGCGCCGCTTCGCCCGCGAAGGCGCCGACACCGAGCTGGACCTGGACGACACCATCCACTCCACCGCGGCCAACGCCGGCCTGCTCGACATCAAGCTGCGGCCCGAGCGCCACAACAAGGTCAAGGTGCTGATGCTGATGGACGTGGGCGGCTCGATGGACGACCACATCAAGCGCGTGGAAGAGCTGTTCTCGGCCACCAAGACCGAGTTCAAGCACCTGGAGTACTACTACTTCCACAACTGCCTGTACGACTACGTGTGGAAGAACAACCGCCGCCGCCACGCCGAGAAGCTGGCCACGTGGGACCTGCTGCACAAGTACACGCCCGACTACAAGATCATCTTCGTCGGCGACGCCACCATGAGCCCGTACGAGATCCTGCAGCCGGGCGGCTCGGTGGAGTACAACAACACCGAAGCCGGCGCGGTCTGGCTGAACCGGATGACCGAGCAGTTCCCGCACTTCGTCTGGCTCAACCCCGAGCCGGAAGGGCTGTGGCAGTACCGGCAGTCGATCACGGTCATCAACCAGCTGATGAAGGGACGGATGTATCCGGTGACGCTGGCAGGGCTGGAACAGGCGATGAAGGTACTGTCGAAGTAAGGCTGATCACTGTCAACGCCTGCCGGTTTGCTCCCCTCTCCCGCGTGCGGGAGAGGGGCCCGGGGGAGAGGGCAGGCTGTGGCATACCACCAGCCTGAACTTCGTGGAAATTCCGGCCCTCTCCCCGACCCTCTCCCGCAAGCGGGAGAGGGAGCGCCCCAGCGGCAGTCCGAATCCCGTGGCTGCCAACTCCTCGCTTCAGTCCACGGTGATGCCCGCCTGCCGGATGAACCTGCCATAGCGCGCGCGATCCACGTTCTGCCGCTCGGCAAACGCCTGGATGCTCAGCGGCGCCACCGCACCGCCCAGCTTGTTGACGTTGTCCTGTAGCTGCGCGCCGGCGAGCGTGCGGTTGATCTCGTGGTTCATGCGCTCGACGATGGCCGGCGGCGTGCCGGCGGGCGCATAGACGCCGAAGGTCGAGTCGCCGTCCACGTCCTGCAGGCCGGCTTCGGCCAGCGTCGGCACGTCCGGGTATTGCGCCGCGCGCTTCGCGCTGGCAACCGCCAGCAGCCTGAGCTTGCCGCTGGCCACGTGCTGCAGGCCGGGGCCGGGATCGAACATGAGCTGCACCTGCCCCGCCAGCAGGTCGCTCAGGGCGGGGGCCGCGCCCTTGTACGGCACGTGCACAGCGTCCAGCTTGCCGGCGCGCTTGAACATCTCGGCAGCGATATGCGGCGTGCTGCCGTTGCCGGCCGAGCCGTAGCTGAGCTTGCCCGGATGCTCGCGCACATGGGCGATGAACTCATCCAGCGTCTTCGCCGGCACCGACGGATGCACCAGCAGGTAGACCCGCACCAGCGCCACCGACGCAACCGGGGTCAGGTCCTTGAGCGGGTCGTACGGCATCTTCTTGTAGAGGAAGGGATCGATGGCCACCGCGCCGCCCGAGGTCAGCAGGAAGGTATAGCCATCGGCCGGCGCCTTGGCCACGGCATCGCCGCCAACGATGCCATTGGCGCCCGGGCGGTTGTCGATCACCACCGGACGCTTCAGCGCCTCGGACAGACCGGGCGAGATGCCGCGCGCCAGCGTATCCGCGGCCCCGCCGGCCGGGAAGTTGACGACCAGCCGGATCGGCTTGTCCGGCCACGGCTGCGCGGCGGCCGGCGCGCTCACGCCAGTCAGCAGGCCCGGCGCGCACAGTGCGGCGCAAAGCGCGCGCGCGATACGGTGGGGGAATCGCATGATGGTTGTCTCCTGTCTAATGTTTTGCTACTGCCTGCCGCAGCGCTCTGCGGCGCCGCTCAGAACGGATATTGCCGTGGCGTGGTCTGCACCGTGATCCAGCGCAGCTCGGTGAAGGCATCGATCCCGGCCTTGCCGCCGAAGCGGCCATAACCACTCGCCTTGACGCCGCCGAACGGCATCTGCGCCTCGTCGTGCACGGTCGGGCCATTGACGTGGCAGATGCCCGATTCGATGCGGCCGGCCACCCGCATCGCGCGCGCCACATCGCCACCGAACACGGCCGCCGACAGCCCATAGGCGGAATCATTGGCGCAGGCAATAGCCGCTTCCACGCCATCCACGCGCACCACGGCCTTGACCGGCCCGAACGATTCCTCGCGATAGATCTCCATGTCCGGCGTCACGTGATCCAGCACCGTGGCCCGCATCAGCGTGTCGGTCGCCTTGCCGCCGCAGACCAGCCGCGCGCCCTTGGCCAGCGCGTCGTCGATCATCGCGTTGCAGCGCTCGACTGTGCTCATGTCGACCACCGAGCCCAGCACCGCCGGGCCGGTGCGTGGATCCGCCAGCGGCAAGGCGCCGGCGCGCGCGGCAAAGCGTGCCACGAAGGCGTCAGCGATGCTGGCATCCACCACGATGCGCTCGGTGGACATGCAGATCTGGCCCGAGTTGGCAAAGGCGCCGAAGATGGCACCGTTCACCGCGGCCTCCAGGTCGGCATCGTCGAGCACCACCAGCGGCGCCTTGCCGCCCAGCTCCAGCACCGCGGGCTTCAGGTAGCGCGCGCAGGTCTGCGCGATCAGCCGCCCCACGCGCGTGGAGCCGGTGAAGTTGATGCGGCGCACGCCCGGGTGGGCGATGATGGTCTCGACCACCGCGGCGGCATCGGTCGGGGCGTTGGTGACAAAATTGACCACGCCCGCCGGGAAGCCCGCTTGCGCCAGCGCATCGACGATCAGGCCATGCGTGGCCGGACAGATCTCCGAACCCTTCAGGATGACCGTATTGCCGCACGCCAGCGCCGTGGCCACGGCGCGCACGCCCAGGATCACCGGTGCGTTCCATGGCGCGATGCCCAGCACCACGCCCGCGCCCTGCCGCACCGCCATGGCCAGGCTGCCCGGCACGTCGGAGGGAATCACCTCGCCGTTGATCTGCGTGGTCAGCGCGGCGGCCTCCTGCAGCATGCCGACGGCAAGATGTACATTGAAGCCGGCCCACACCGCCGACGCGCCGGTCTCTGCCGCCATCGCGGCGGTGAGCGCCCCGGCCTTGCCTTCGAGTGCCTGTGCCGCACGCATGAGCAAGGCGCGCCGTTCGCCCGGCCCGGTGTCGCGCCAGGCCGGGAAGGCGC
>NZ_JFJW01000057.1:167895-195708 GCF_000611125.1 Cupriavidus sp. SK-4 | reverse complement strand
GCCTGCGCTACCCGCGCAGGCGGCCCCGTCAGGGCTTGCCGTTGAACCTACACCGCCAGGATCTGCCCGCCGCCGTAGCTCGACTGCTCCGGCGCCTCGCCGCCCAGTGCCATCTTCACCGCGCAGTACTTGAACTCCGGGATCTTGCCGAAGGGGTCCAGCGCCGCGTTGGTCAGCTTGTTGATCGCCGCCTCGTAATAGCAGAACGGCACGAACACCGCGCCGCGCGGCGTGCCGGCGTCGGCGCGCGCGTACAGCGTGACTTCGCCGCGGCGTGATGCCAGCGTGACCACGTCGCCCGGCTTGCCGCCCAGCGCGTCCAGGTCCAGCGGATGCACAAGCGCCACCGGATCGGGCTCGATCGCATCCAGCACGCCGGCACGCCGCGTCATGCTGCCGGTGTGCCAGTGCTCGAGCTGGCGGCCGGTGATCAGCACCATCGGGTAGTCGGCATCGGGCCGCTCGGCTGCCGGGATGATGTCGGCCGGCACGAAGCGCCCACGGCCGGTGGCGGTCGGGAAGCTGTCGATAAAGATCACCGGTTCGCCCGGGTCGCCCTCTTCCTTGCACGGATAGGTCACGGCGTGTTCGCGCTCCAGCCGCTCCCAGGTCACGCCGCCGATGCTGGGCATGGCCTGGCGCATCTCGTCGAAGACCTCGGCCACGCCGTCGTAGTGCCAGTCCAGCCCCAGCTGCGCCGCCATTTGCTGGATGATCCACAGGTCCTGGCGCGCCTGCCCCGGCGGGTTCAGCGCCTGGCGGCCGAGCTGCACGGTGCGGTCGGTGTTGGTGAAGGTGCCGGTCTTCTCCGGGAAGGCCGAGGCCGGCAGCACCACATCGGCCAGGTAGGCGGTCTCGGTCAGGAAGATGTCCTGCACCACCAGGTGGTCGAGCGAGGCCAGTGCCTCGCGCGCATGCTCGGCGTCCGGGTCTGACATCGCCGGGTTTTCGCCCATGATGTACATGCCGCGCACCTCGCCGCGCTCGATCGCCTGCATCACCTCGACCACGGTCAGGCCGGGCTGGCGGTCCAGCGGCATGCCCCACAGCGCCTCGAAGCTGGCGATCGCCAACGGGTCGTCCACGCGGCGGTAGTCGGGATACATCATCGGGATCAGGCCGGCGTCGGACGCGCCCTGCACGTTGTTCTGCCCGCGCAGCGGATGCAGGCCGGTGCCGGGGCGGCCGATCTGGCCGGTCATCAGCGCCAGCGCGATCAGGCAGCGCGCGTTGTCGGTGCCATGCACGTGCTGCGACACGCCCATGCCCCACAGGATCATCGAGGCCTTGGACGTGGCATACAGCCGCGCCACCTCGCGGATGACCTCGGCCTCGATGCCGCACACAGGCGCCATCAGTTCAGGGCTGTACGCCGCGACATTGCGCTGCAGCTCGTCAAAGCCGATGGTGCGGCTGTCGATGAAATCCTGGTTCACCAGGTCCTCGGTGACGATGACATGCATCATTGCGTTGAGCAGCGCCACGTCCGCATCGGGCTTGAACTGCATGAAGCGATGAGCAAAGCGCGCCAGGTCCGAGCGGCGCGGATCGGCGACGATCAGCTTGGTGCCGTTCTTGACCGCATTCTTGATCCAGCTGGCCGCGACCGGGTGGTTCACGGTCGGGTTGGCGCCGATCACGATCACCACCTCGGCCTTGTCGACATCCATCACCGGATTCGATACCGCGCCCGAGCCGATCCCCTCCAGCAGCGCCGCCACCGACGAGGCATGGCACAGCCGCGTGCAGTGGTCGACGTTGTTGCTGCCAAACCCGGTGCGCACCAGCTTCTGGAACAGGTAGGCCTCTTCATTGCTGCCCTTGGCCGAGCCAAACCCTGCCAGCGCGCGCTTGCCGTGGGTGTCGCGGATCTGCGCGAGCTTGCCGCCGGCCAGCGCCAGCGCCTCTTCCCAGCTGGCCTCGCGGAACACGTCCATGACGTGGTCCGGGTCCATGACGAAATCGCCCTGCTTGGGCACGCCTTCGCGGCGCACCAGCGGCACCGTCAGGCGCTGCGGATGCTGCACGTAGTCAAAGCCGTAGCGGCCCTTCACGCACAGCCGCTCGTGGTTGGCCGGGCCATCGCGCCCTTCAACGAACAGGATGCGGTTGTCCTTGATGTTGTAGGTCAGCTGGCAGCCCACGCCGCAGTACGGGCAGACCGAGTCCACCTGCTTGTCCGGCACCGCCAGCGCGGCGTCGCGCGCGGGCATCAGCGCGCCGGTCGGGCAGGCCTGCACGCATTCGCCGCAGGCCACGCAGGTCGACGCGCCCATCGGGTCGTCCATGTCGAACACGATGCGGGCTTCGTCGCCGCGCAGCGCCAGGCCGATCACGTCGTTGACCTGCTCGTCGCGGCAGGCGCGCAGGCAGCGCGTGCACTGGATGCAGGCATCCAGGTTGACGGCGATGGCCGGGTGCGACAAATCCGCCGCCACGCGTTCGCGCGGGGCAAAGCGCGGCTTGCCGATCTCCAGCTTCGTGGCCCACTGGTCCAGCTCGTTGTGGCGGGTGTAGTCGGTCTCGGGCATGTCCGACTGCAGCAGTTCCAGCACGGTGCGCTGCGCACGCAGGGCGCGCTCGGACTCGGTCTGTACCTGCATCCCTTCCGCGGGAAAACGGCAGCAGGACGGGGCCAGCACGCGCTCACCCTGGATCTCGACCATGCAGGCGCGGCAGTTGCCGGCCGGCTCGAGGCCGTCCTTGTAGCACAGGTGCGGGACGTCGAAGCCTTCACGCTGGGCCACCTTGAGCAGGCTTTCGCCGGGCTGGGCGCTCACTTCACGGCCGTTGAGCGTGAAGGTGACGGCTGGCTCGGCGGATTCGACAAGCGCGCGTTCGGCGCGGGTCAGTGCATTCATGTCAGTCTCTCAGGCCAGTTCGTGCGGGAAGTACTTGATGACGCAGTCGACCGGATTGGGCGCGGCTTGCCCCAGCCCGCAGATCGATGCATCGCGCATCACCGCGGACAGGTCATCCAGCGCCGACAGGTCCCATTTCGGCTGGCGGATCAGGTCGAGCGCCTTGGCGGTGCCGGTACGGCACGGTGTGCATTGCCCGCAGGACTCGTGCTTGAAGAAGTGCATCAGGTTACGCGCCGCCTGCGTGGCGCTGTCCTGGTCGGACAGGATAACCACCGCGGCCGAGCCGATAAAGCAGCCGTAGGGCTGCAGCGTGTCGAAGTCCAGCGGGATGTTTCCCATCGATGCCGGCAGGATGCCGCCCGAGGCGCCGCCCGGCAGGTAGGCGTAGAACGCATGGCCGTCGAGCATGCCGCCGCAGTATTCGTCGATCAGCTCGCGCACAGTGATGCCGGCCGGCGCCAGGTGCACGCCGGGGCGTTTCACGCGGCCCGAGACCGAGAATGAGCGCAGGCCCTTGCGCCCGTTGCGCCCCTGCGAGGCAAACCACTCGGCGCCCTTCTCGATGATGTCGCGCACCCAGTACAGGGTCTCGAAGTTGTGCTCCAGCGTGGGCCGGCCGAACAGGCCCACCTGCGCCACATACGGCGGGCGCAGCCGCGGCATGCCGCGCTTGCCTTCGATCGACTCGATCATGGCCGACTCTTCGCCGCAGATATAGGCGCCCGCGCCGCGTCGCAGTTCGATCGTCGNGGCGGGGGACTGGCGGGTCTTGCTGCAGCCGCCGCAGTTCTTCCGCCAGCAGCTCGCGGCAGCCGGCATATTCGTCGCGCAGGTAGATATAGATCGCTGACACGTTGACCACCGTCGCCGCGATCAGCATGCCCTCAAGGAAACGGTGCGGATCGCGTTCCAGGTAGACGCGGTCCTTGAAGGTGCCGGGCTCGCCCTCGTCGATGTTGACGGCCATCAGCCGCGGCGCGGGCTCGTTCTGCACGATGCGCCACTTGCGCCCGGTCGGGAAGCCTGCGCCGCCCAAGCCGCGCAGGCCGGAGTCCTCCATCGTGCACAGCACGGCGGCCGGGTCCAGGTCGCCGCTGGCGAGGGACTTCAGCAAGGCATAGCCGCCGTCCTTCTGGTAAGCGTCGTAGCCGATATAGGGCTCGGGCGCATGGCGCACGGCCTTTGCCTGCACGGCGGCGTCGATGGCCTCGGCCGTGGCGGTGTCGACCGGATTCTGCCCGACCAGCGCCGCGGGCGCCTTCTCGCAGCGGCCGATGCAGGGCGCGGCCACCACGCGCACTTCAGTGCCGAGCACCGCGGGCAGCTTGTCAATCAGCGCCTGTGCGCCCGCCAGCTCGCAGGCAATGCCTTCGCATACGCGCACGGTCAACGCCGGCGGCGGTGCGATCTGGCCGTCGGCGTCCTCGCGCACCACGTCGAAGTGGTGGTAGAAGGTGGCGACTTCATAGACCTCGGTCATCGACAGCCGCAGTTCGCTGGCCAGCGCCACCAGGTGCGGCATCGCCAGCTGGCCGTAGCGGTCGTTGATGCAGTGCAGGTGTTCGATCAGCAGGTCGCGCCGGCGGGGCATGTCGCCCAGCGCCACGCGCACTTCGGCCAGCGCGGCCGTGTCGACCTGCCGGCCCTTGGGCTGGCGGCGCTTGCGCTGCCGGCCGAGCCCCGTCGCCTCGAGAGGAATGACAACCTGGTTCATGGCGTGCCTGGATTCTGTTTGTGGGTATCCGATGTACGATCAGGAAGGCGCCCGATGGGCCGCCCTCCTGTCGCGCTTTGTAGTTGTCGTATTGTGCTACCGGGCGCGGCGTCTGTGCAGGCATCGCAGCCGCCACGTCCGGGTCCTGCCGGCGCCGGGGGGCGCCGTACTGCTTTCTTCATCAGGTCAGGTCTTCCGGCACGGTACGGTAGCCCATCGGTGCCGAGGCATTGGCATGCACATACTTGCGGGCATGGGCCTCGCGCATCGGCTTGAGCACGAACAGCGCCATCACCGCGGTCAATGCCGCCATGCCAGAGGCCACCATGAAGACCGCATGCCAGCTGCCCGTGGCAGTGGTGATCACGCTGGAGAACGGCACCAGCAGCGCGGCCGTGCCCTTGGCGGTGTACAGCAGGCCCGCGTTGGTGGCGGCAAACTTCGGCCCGAAGGTGTCGCCGCAGGTGGCAGGGAACAGGCTGTAGATCTCACCCCAGGCAAAGAACACCACGCCTGTCAGGATCACGAAGGCAACCGGATGGTGGCCGTACTTGGACAGCAGCAGGATGCCGATGGCCTCGACCCCGAAGGCAAAGAACATGGTGCGTTCACGGCCGATATGATCGGAGATCCAGCCGAAGAACGGGCGCGTCAGGCCATTGAGCACGCGGTCGATGGTCAGTGCGAAGGTCAGCGCCGGCAAGGTCAGACCGAGGATCGAGATCGGGGCGTCGTGCAGGCCGAAGTCCTTGGCGATCGGGCCGAGCTGGGCGGTGGCCATCAGGCCGCCGGCGGCCATCATCACGAACATCGCGTACATGACCCAGAAGATCGGCGACTTCAGCACCTCGCGCGGCGAAGCGTTGTAGGTTGCGGCAGCCTTCAGCGTGGACTTGACCTCGCTCAGGATCTTGGCCGACGGCGGGTACAGGGCCATGCCCAGGATGAACACGATCAGACCCTGGCCAAGACCGAACCACAGGAACGCGGCCTCATAGCCCGAAGTCTTGATCATGTTGGCAATGGGCACCACGGTCAGCGCGGAGCCCGCGCCGAAACCGGCTGCGGTAATCCCCGCTGCCAGGCCCCGGCGATTGGGAAACCATTTCAGCGCGTTGCCCACGCAGGTGCCATACACCGCGCCCGCGCCAAGGCCGCCGATCGCCGCCGCGAAGTAAAGCATGGGCAGCGAGGACGCCACCGAGTTCAGGGCCCACGCAATCGCGCACAGCAGGCCACCGCCCACCACCACCGGGCGCGGGCCGTACTTGTCGACCAGGTAGCCTTCAATCGGCACCAGCCAGGTTTCCGTCACGACGAAGATGGTGAAGGCCACCTGGATCGCGGTGCGGCCCCAGTGGTACTTGTCGTCGATCGGGTTGACGAACAGCGTCCAGCCGTATTGCATGTTGGCGATCATCGCCATGCAGATCACGCCGAATACCAGTTGCACCCACGGCGACGCAAAGCGCGACGTGGACTCCCTCTGCTGCAATTCCATGATGTCTCCTTATAGCGGCTTGCCGCCAAGGTGGAAGATGGGCGCCTATAGACGCCTCTGCGTGACTCTCAGTCAAAGAACAGCTGAGCCGTTCTAGTGCTATACGGTATGTGATATATCAGGTAAGTCAAGCGTATTCGTCGCGGCCCTGCAGCATGAGACCGCGGTGAGCGACGCCTGGCTGGCCGTTGCTGCAATGCGACTGGTGCGCACACTGCATCAATGGCCGGTCCGACAGCATCCGGAGTCGTTAGAAATCAAGCAGTTGCCACGCATCGGCGCATCAATCCGCCGACTGCTGGCACCCGCAAGAATGCCGGGGATCGCGCTTGGGAAAAATCGGGAAAACGATGAGTTGGGGAAAGTCCCTAGATGCATACATTAATGTATGGCGACGCATGTATGGCCTTGGGAACGATGTCGGAGGAGGCGCTGCAGGCACGGCAGGGAGCTGCCGGATCGGGGCAGGCGGCGCAAGCAAGGGTTGCGCGGGGCGATCACTGGCAGCGATCAGGAGGAAGGTGGTGGCGGCCGCAGGTTCGCGCGGAACCCTGCCCTGGCTCGCGGCGAATGCCGCAGATCAGGAATCAACCGGGGTACTGCCACAAGGGATGCCGGCCGCTACAACCCTTGCCAGATGCGCTGTTCAGCGCGAAAGGCGCATGGCGCCTGCGCGCATTACGCGTAAGCCAGTTCACCGGCAGCGGGCACGATGCGCGACGGACTGGCGCGGCCCACGCCATCGCTTTCCTGGTTCGAGCCCAGGCCGGCGAAGCGACCATGCTCCTGCGCGGTCACCAGCACGTCCATCGGCAGGCGCGTGGCCAGCAGCGTGGTCACGCCGACACCAGCAGCAATCAGGCCCAGGCCAAGAGCGAAGAGAAGAGCGACTTCCATTTGAAAACTCCAATAGCATTGTGGTCAGGAGTTTTCATTATATGCTGCACTGCACTATGTGTAAATATCATGTATGTGATATATCAGTAGAAGTTTTGCACTAATACAACGAAAGTCGCCCCAATGCCCCAGATGAGCCTATGGCCTCACACCGTGGTCGTTTCACGACGCGCCACTGGTGGCTCCTGATACTCCTGGCCACGCAAGGCATCCCAGATTGCCGCGGCATTGGGCTTGAGCGAACGGCTCTTGCGCCGAACCAGCATCACCGTGGAAGTCACCTGCGGACGCAGCGGCCGCATTACCGCCGCCGGATTCATGCCGCCAACCTGCGCACGCGACGGCACCACGCCGATGCCGAGGCCCAGCGCCACCATGCCGAACACCGCCGCAAAGTGGCCAAGCAACTGCAGCGAGCCCGCGCGCACGTGATAGCTGCTGAGCGCCTTCTCCACCGCGGGCTGCATGCCGCACTGCTGGTCCAGGGCCAGCACGCGGGCATCACTCAGGTCACCCCACCCCACCGCGTCGCGCATGGCCAGCGGATGCTGGGCGGGCAGGACGGCATGGTAGGCATCGACGCACAGCGGTTCACAATAGAGGTCATCGCTTGGCTGCGGATCGGTGGCAATGCCGAAGTCCACCTCGCCGCTGCGCACGCTCTGCAGCACCGACTCCTGCGAGCGGTCCTTCAGGTGAATGGCAATCGCCGGCCACGCTTGCCGGCAGCCGGCCAGCCACGTCGGCACCGACATCGAGCTGAGCACCGGATCCGAAGCGATCTGCACCAGGCCCTGGCACGGACGGCTGGCGCTCTGGCTGTCGCGCAGCGTCTGCTCCACCTCTTCGATCAGATGGCAGATGCGCTGCGACAGGTGCTGGCCGGCATCGGTCAGTTCCACCTGGCGCGTGGTACGGTCGAACAGGCGCTGGTCGATTTCATCTTCCAGCTCACGCACGCTGCGGCTGACCGCGGATTGCGTCAGGCCCAGCTCAACGGAAGCACGCGTAAAGCTCTTGTGCCGCGCCACTGCGGCGAAGGCCTTCAGTTGGGGGAGCGAGATATTCATGACCTGCCCCCCTGCCCGGCACCGGCGTGGCTGAGACGGAGCCTGTCTTCAGGCATGGCGGGGTGTCGCGTTGCACGCACCGTTGCGTTCAGTCCGGTCACGGTAGTCTCCTTGTGTTTTTTTGTCGTGGCTGTAGGCAGCCATCGTTGTTATCGGCCATGCTTGTGGCCATTGGCGGGCTCCTGGCGCAAGCCGGAGAGCCGGATTCGGGGGCGGGGCAGGCAAATCCGACGATTGATGCTACTTGAATCTAAGATCAGCACTGCATAAAGTTTTTTATCGTTTATATAGCCAATCGTTTATATATTGCACGGAACGAGGATGAGGAACGCGACACTGCGGCAGCTGAAGGTCTTTGAAACCGTTGCCCGCCATATGAGCTTTTCACGCGCTGCCGAGGAACTGCACCTGACGCAGCCCGCGGTATCGACCCAGGTGCGGCAACTGGAGCACCACGTGGGGCTGCCCCTGTTCGAGCAGTTGGGCAAGAAGATCTACCTGACCCCGGCGGGCCATGAGATGCTGCATTACAGCCGCAGCATCATCCAGCAGTTCCGCGAGGCCGAAGACGCTATGTCCCAGCTCAAGGGCATCTCCGGCGGCCGGCTCAATGTGGCGGTGATCAGCGCCGGCGACTATTTCTTTCCGCGCCTGCTGGCCGAGTTCATGAACCGCCATGAAGGTGTGACGCTGAACCTTGCCGTGCATAACCGCGAGGAATTGCTGCACCAGCTGGCCGGCAACCTGACCGACCTGGCGGTGATGGTGCGCCCGCCCGAAGGCATGGACACCATCAACGAGGCCTTCGCCCCGCACCCCTATGTCATCGTAGCTGCGCCCACCCACCCGCTGGTCGGGCAGCGCAATATTCCGCTGGCGGCGCTGACGGACGAAGCCTTCGTTTCACGCGAGAAAGGCTCGGATACCTGGAATTCGATGCAGGAAGGCTTTGCTGGAAAGCTGTCCAATATGCGCATCGCGATGGAGATCAAAAGCACGGAGACCATCAAGCAGGCGGTGATCGCCAACATGGGCATCGCGTTCCTGTCGGCGCATACGGTGGGGCTGGAGCTGCAGGCCGGCAAGCTCGCGGTGCTGGACATCGAGGGCTTCCCGGTCATGCTCAACTGGTACGTGGTGCACCGCAAGAACAAGCGGCTGCCGCCGGTGGCGCTGGCGTTCAAGCAGTTCCTGATGGAGGAAGGCGCGGGACTGATCGAGCGCATCACCGGGGTGGAGGGATTGATCCGCCAGAATGCATAAACGATTAGTTATGGTTTTGCTATGAAACTTTAATTATCGTAAATCATTGGGGGTCCCTATGCTTGTCTCAACCCAACCGCTACCGCGCATCTCAGGAGACGAGCATGAACCAAGCCCAGCAGGAAAGCCGCCAAGCTGCCGTCACGGTCGGCACCGATAACCAACCCATTCCGCGCGACACCCAGCTCGCCGCCTACAACGCCGCGTTTATCGAGCTGGGCCTGCGCTTCCGCTGGGACGCCGAGATGTATGAATGGCTGTGCGGCATCGAATGCGAGAAGGCGCGCGTGGCCCGCTATATCGAAGAACACCACGCGCACCTGCTGGCCGCCTATGACGCCGCCTTTCTGAGCACGCTGATCTTCGAGAAGAAGAACGAATACCTGCGCGCGGTCGGTCATCTCAACTGAGGGGGCCGGTCAGTTCACGGCGAGGCGCGCGAGCGGCCTCGCCTTTTTTGCCTGGCCCGCGTGTCCCTCAGGCGAGGTCACCATGCCTGTGCACCGCGCAGTCGTCGTAAGATTCGGCATCTACACTCACGCGCCCGGCACTTGCCCGGCTTGCCGCCCGTTTCATGCCGACTCGACGCACCGACGAAGAATTTGCCCACGAACTGACCCGGCTGCTGAGCACCGAAGGCGTGTCGTCGCTGACCATCGGCGAGATTGCCCGACGCATGCGCTGCTCACGGCGGCGCCTGTACGAAATCGCGCCGACCAAGGAAGCGCTGTTCGTCGGCATCTGCCGCGACGTGCTCGCTGATAACCTGGAAAGGGGCTTTGCCGCGGCGCGCCGCGAAAGCGATGCGGCGCGGGCAGTGTCCGCGTACCTGCATGCCGCGCTCCACACATCGGGACTGAGCAAGGCCGCGCTGGCGGACCTGGATGCGATCGACAGCGGCCGGGCGGCATTCGACGACTACCAGCTGGCGCGCGTGCGCGGGCTGGAGAGCCTGCTCGAGGCAGGCATGCGGCAAGGGCTGATGGCGCCTCACAATCCGCGGCTGGTTTCCGAAGCGATCCTGGGCGCCGCGTACCGGCTGCGTAATCAGCAGTTCCTGAAGGAAACCGGCCTGAAGATCGGCGACGCCTTCAGCGAGTTCTACGAGATCATCCTGAACGGCCTGCTGTGCCGGCCCGAAGCCGGCGCCGGCACCTCCTAGCCGCGCGCCGGATCGGCGGCGCCTGCCCTGCTATTGCGGCGGGATGTTGGCGGCGCGGATCACGCGGCCCCACTTGACGTATTCATCCTGCACGAAGCGGCTGGCCTGGTCGGGCGCTGCCACCACCGGGATCAGCGCCGCGGCATCCAGCGTGGTGCGCAGGTCCGGGTTCTTCTGGGCCTGGTTGATGACCTCGTTCAGCCGCGTCACCACCGGCGCCGGCGTGCCCTTGGGCACGAAGGCTGCCATCCATCCGACGACCTCGAAGCCGGGGACGCCCGATTCCGCAATGGTGGGCACGTCCGGCAACTGCGGCGCGCGTTTCGCGGTGGTTACCGCCAGCGCGCGCACCTTGCCCGATTTCACCTGCGTGACCGCGGCGCCGATGTTGGCGAACAGGAAGTCCACGTGGCCGCCTATCAGCGCGGCCATGGCTTCGGACGGCCCGCCGTAGGGCACGTGCGTGTACTCCAGTCCCTTCACGTCCTGCTTGAGCAGTTCCGCCGACAGGTGCGCCGAACTGCCGACACTGCCCGACGCGTAGTTCACCTTGCCGGGCCGGGCCTTGACGTATGCCAGGAACTCGGCAAAGGTCCTGGCCGGGAAGCTGTTGTTCACCAGCAGCACATTGCCATTCAGCCCGAACACGGCCACCGCCTGGAAGTCCTTCAGCGGGTCGTAGGGCGTCGCCGCGATCAGGCGCGGGTTGATCGCATGGGTGACGTTGGTGCCCAGCAGCAGCGTGTAGCCGTCCGGCGCCGAGCGTGCCACGAAGTTGGCACCGATGGTCGCGCCGGCGCCCGGCTTGTTCTCCGCCACCAGTGGCTGGCCCAGAGCGTCGCCCATGTATTTGGCGAAGGTGCGTGCGGTCAGGTCGGTGACGCCACCCGGCGCGAACGGCACCACGAAGCGGATCGGCTTGGCTGGGTAGGGGTCGGCGGCGTGCACGCTGGCGCAGGCGAGGCCCAGCGCCAGCAGGCATGCCCGCGCGGCATTGAGCGCCCGGGCCGGCCGGATTGCGTTGAAACGTGAGCGGATTGCCATGATGGTCTCCTCCATTGTTGTCGATCTTGTAGGCAGCCGGCCCTCTTGCGGGGCCGTGCGGCATGCGGTGGCCGCGCTCAGGCCACCTGCCTCTCCTGGCCGCCCCAGTAGCGGCCGCGGATAGCCTTGCGGTCGATCTTGCCCAGCGCAGTCAGCGGCAGCTCATCCACGAACACCACCTGCTTGGGCGCATTGACCACGCCCTTGTGCTGCGTTACGTGACCGATCACATCGGCCTCGGTGAGCGCCGCACCGGGCCGGGCCACGACCACGGCGATGACCGCTTCGCCCCACTTGGGGTCGGGGATGCCGATCACCGCGGACATGGCGATGGCCGGGTGCAGCGCCAGGCAATGCTCCACCTCGCTCGGGTACACGTTGAAGCCGCCGCTGATGATCATGTCCTTGGCGCGGTCGACGATGTACAGGAAGCCCTCGCTGTCGCAACGGGCCATGTCGCCGGTATGCAGCCAGTCGCCGGCAAAGACCTTGGCGTCTTCCTCGGGCCGGTTCAGGTAGCCCTCCATCACCAGCGGACCGCGCACGCACAGCTCTCCGACCTCGCCCGGCGCGACTTCACGCAGGTCGAGGTCGAGCAGCTTGACCTGGTTGCCCGGGATCACCTTGCCGCACGAGCGCAGGCGCTCGGGGTTGTCCGGATCGTGGTCGCGCTGGCTCAGGTAGCTGATGCACATCGGCACTTCAGCCTGGCCGTAGACCTGCCCGAACACCGGACCGATGCGGCGCAGCGCGTCAGCGAGACGCACCGGTGCGATCGGCGCCGCGCCGTAGAGCACCAGTTCCAGGCTGGAGAGGTCGGCCGCGTCCAGCCCGTCGCAATCGAGCAGGCCATAGATCTGCGTGGGCACCAGGAAGGTCAGGTTGATCCGATGTTCGGCAACGCGGCGCAGGAAATCGGCGGGACTGAACTTGTCGCACAGGTAGATGGTGCCGCCGCGCAGCAGCGTCGGCAGGAACAGGCTGCCGGACGCGTGCGAGATCGGCGTGGTCACCAGGTAGCGGATCTGCTCCGGCCATTCGTAGCTGGCCAGCATGTACTGCAGCACCGTTACCGTGGTCCGGTGCGTATGCAGGATGCCCTTGGAACGGCCGGTGGTGCCGCCGGTATAGGCCAGCCGGCTGATTTCCGTGGGGTCGTCGCCCGGGACCACGGGCGCGTCATCGAACGCAGCCGCCGCATTGGCCAAGCCAGGCCCGAACTCGCCATCGTCCAGCGGCAGGACCTGCAGGCCGGCGCCAGCCGCCAGCACGCGCGCCCGCTCGGTGAAGCGGGCGTTGTCCACCACCAGCGCCCGCACCCCGGCATCCTGCAGCACGAAGGCGTGATCCGCCTCCGATGCCATCGGATGCAGCGACACGTTCTTCAGCCCGGCCAGCTGCGCGGCGATGATGGCGGCGACCGCTTCGGCGCGGTTGCCCACCAGGAAGGCCACGGCATCCTGGCGCGCCAGCCCGCGGGCGGCAAACAACCGCGCAATGCGCGCGCACTGCCGCGCGAGCGCCTCATAGCTCAGCGTGGTGTCGTCGCCGACGATGGCGGGTACGCCGGGCCGGGCGCGCAGCGCGGCCGCATAGAGCTGGCCCACCGTAGCGCCGCCGTGGACCACCGCAGCGGCCGAAGCTTGACGGGTCATGTTGTCTCCTCGGATCTGTCTTTGTCAGGGCTCCCAATGTAGGAGGCATTCGGTACTCAGTCAACAATTCTAGTACCGAAAAAGCCAGGATCGGGTACGCCAAAGCGGCGCTGGAAGCGCAAGCTGGCCACCTATTCGGGAAAACTCGGGGGGACAAACGAGACCTGCGCGGCCGCCTCCGGCCGGAGCCGCCGCGCAAACAGGACATAGCCAGGACCAGGGCCTGGCCACCGGGCCGCCGCGCTGGGCGGCTGGCCCGGGATCACGGGGAAGGCACGCGCCTCAGGCCTGTTCCTTGACCTGGTTTTCCAGCTCCACCAGCCGCTTCTTCAGCGCCCGCTCCTCCTGGAAGCGCACGGTCTCGTCGCGGACCACGGCGACGATGCCGGTGATGGCGCCCGCGTCATCCTTGAGCAGCGCCACGGTGAAGGCGATCGACATGGACTTGCCGTCCTTGTCGATCGCGGGCACCTTGAGCAGGTCGTGGCCGTAGCGCGTGATGCCGGTCGCCATGGTCTTGTCGTAGCCCTCCCAGTGCCGCCCGCGCAGGCGCTCAGGGATGATCAGGTCGAGCGACTTGCCCATGGCCTCCGCCTGGGTAAAGCCGAACATGCGCTCGGCGGCGGGGTTCCATAGCGTGATGGCGCCCTTGGCGTCGGAGATGATGATGGCGTCGCCGATGGCGGACACCAGTTGCGCGTAATCGATCTGGTCTGTCATGGGGATTCCCTCGTTATTACCAGGGCCGGTCGGCGCCGGCCTGTCATGGCCATCAAGGTAGCGTGCCTCATGGCCGCGCTGCAAGCAAAAACGCCGGGGCCCGCTATGCGCGAGACCCCGGCGTACGCTTCGGCACAAGTGCCCGCGGGCAGCGTCAGATCACCTGGGACTCGCGCAGGCGCTTGATGTCGTCCGCGCCGTAGCCCAGGCCGGCCAGCACCTCTTCGCTATGCTCGCCCAGCAGCGGCGACCCGGTGATCTCCGGCTTCAGGTCGGAGAACTTGATCGGGCTGCCCACCGTCAGGTAGGTGCCGCGCTCCTTGTGCGGCACCTCGGTGATGCTGCCGCTGGCGCGCAGCGACGGATCATCGGCGATTTCCTTCATCGACAGCACCGGCGAGCACGGAATGTCGAACTTGCGCAGGATGTCCACGGCCTCGTACTTGGTCTTGTCGGCCAGCCATTCCTCGATGGTGTTGAAGATATCGAAGATATGCGGCTGGCGTGCCTTGGCGGTGGCGTAGTTGGGATCGGAAATCCATTCCGGCTTGCCCAGCGCCTTGCAGATCGGCTCCCAGGCATGGCCCTGGATGGTGAAGTAGATATAGGCGTTGGGGTCGGTCTCCCAGCCCTTGCACTTCAGCACCCAGCCCGGCTGGCCGCCGCCGCCCGCGTTGCCGCCGCGCGGCACCACGTCGCTGAAGCTGCCGTGCGGATACTGCGGGTACTCCTCCAGGTAGCCCAGGCGGTCCAGGCGCTGCTGGTCGCGCAGCTTGACGCGGCACAGGTTCAGCACCGCATCCTGCATCGACACGGCCACCTTCTGGCCCTTGCCGGTCTTGTCGCGTCCGATCAGCGCGGTCAGGATGCCGATGGCCAGGTGCATGCCGGTGTTGGAATCGCCCAGCGCCGCGGCGGACACCGTCGGCGGGCCGTCCCAGAAGCCGGTGGTCGAGGCCGCGCCGCCGGCGCACTGGGCCACGTTCTCATAGACCTTCAGGTCTTCATAGTGGTGGCCGTCGCTGAAGCCCTTGACCGAAGCCACGATCATCTTGGGGTTCAGTTCGTTGATGCGTTCCCACGAGAAACCCATGCGGTCCAGCGCGCCCGGGCCGAAGTTCTCGACCAGCACGTCCGATTCGCGGATCAGCTGCTCCAGGATCTTCTTGCCGTCCGGCTTCTTGGTGTCCAGCGTCAGGCTGCGCTTGTTGGAGTTGAGCATGGTGAAGTACAGCGCATCGACATCCGGGATGTCGCGCAGCTGCGTGCGCGTGACGTCGCCGGAACCGGGGCGCTCGACCTTGATGACGTCTGCGCCGAACCAAGCGAGAAGCTGCGTGCAGGCGGGCCCGGCCTGGACGTGCGTGAAGTCGATGATCTTGATGCCGTTGAGCGGGAGGTTCACTTTCGTTCTCCTATTGGATCAGAGGGGTGAAATTCGGGTGAATTACTTCTTGGCCGAGCTTTGCGGATTCAGATTGGTCAGACGACCGCTTTCCGTGCCAGCAGCCGGATCGATGACAGCGTTGACCAGCGTGGGCTTGCCCGACCGCAGGGCTTCGTTCACCGCAGCTTCGAGTTCCGCCGGCGTGGTGACGTTGTAGCCGACGCCACCGAACGCTTCCATCATCTTGTCGTAGCGCGCGCCCGGGACGAACGTCGTGACCGCCGGATCCTTGCCGCCGGTCGGATTCACGTCGATGCCCTTGTAGACGCCGTTGTTGTTGAAAATGACGATGCAGACCGGCAGGTTGTAACGGCAGATCGTCTCGACTTCCATGCCCGAGAAACCGAACGCACTGTCACCGCACAGCGCCAGCACCGGCTTGCTGGTCTCGACCGCCGCGGCGACGGCGTAGCCCATGCCCACGCCCATCACGCCCCAGGTGCCCACGTCCAGGCGCTTGCGCGGCTCGTACATGTCGATCACGGCACGGGCGTAGTCCAGCGTGTTGGCGCCTTCGTTGACGAACGAGATGCCCGGGTTGGCCTTGACCACATCCTTGAGCACGCTCAGCGCGCCGTGGAAGTTCATCGGCGCGACATCCTTGGACTTGGCCAGGGTCTCGGCCATCTTCGCCAGGTTCGTGTCCCTGCGGTCGGCCACCGCGTTCAGCCACTCGGCGCCCGGCTTGGCAAAGTCATTGCCGACCTGGTCGAGGATCGCCGACACGCACGAACCAATGTCACCCACTACCGGCGCGGCAATGGCGACGTTGCTGTCCATCTCGGTCGCCGCGATGTCGATCTGGATGAATTGCTTCGGCTTGCCCCAGGTCTTGCCCTTGCCGTGCGACAGCAGCCAGTTCAGGCGGGCGCCGACCAGCAACACCACGTCAGCTTCAGCCAGCACATACGAGCGTGCGGCCGAGGCCGATTGCGGGTGCGTATCGGGCAGCAGGCCCTTGGCCATCGACATCGGCAGGGACGGAATGCCCGTCTTCTCGACCAGCGTGCGGATATCCGCTTCGGCGCGTGCGTACGCGGCACCCTTGCCCAGCAGGATCAGCGGGCGCTTGGCGCTCTTCAGCAGCGCGACGGCACGGTCGACCGAGTCCGGTGCAGGCAGTTGGCGCGGGGCCGGGTCCACCACCTTGATCAGCGACTTGCGGCCCTTCTCGGCTTCCATCGACTGGCCCAGCAGCTTGGCCGGCAGGTCCAGGTACACACCACCCGGACGGCCCGACACGGCGGCACGAATGGCACGCGCGATCCCGACACCAATGTCTTCAGCGTGCAGCACGCGGAAGGCAGCCTTGGCGTGCGGACGGGCGATGGCCAGCTGGTCCATCTCTTCGTAGTCACCCTGCTGCAAATCGACGATCTCGCGCTCGCTGGAGCCGCTGATCAGGATCATCGGGAAGCAGTTGGTGGTCGCATGCGCCAGCGCCGTCAGCCCGTTCATGAAGCCGGGCGCAGACACGGTCAGGCAAACGCCCGGCTTTTGTGTGAGGAAGCCGGCAATCGCTGCTGCGTTGCCCGCGTTCTGCTCGTGACGGAAGCTGATGACGCGCATGCCGTTGGCCTGCGCCAGACGGGCCAGATCGGTGACCGGAATGCCGGGCAGGCCGTAGATGTTTTCGATGCCGTTCAGCTTCAGCGCGTCGATGACCAGGTGAAAACCATCGGTTTGTGCCTGATGTTCTTCCGTGGCGTGACGCTGCAGTTCGTTTCCGACTTCTGCCATGGTTGATTCCTTCTATACAAATTGACTGGGGTTGGAATTCTTCTGATTCAGGGTGTCTTCCGCGTGGTGCTCCCGACCCGCTTGGCTTCGACGACTTCGGACATGTCTTGGTCTCCTCGTTGAATTCTTTACGGGGCGGGGCACTCTCGCCTTCTCGCCCTTCACTGTTGCTACCCGTTTGCCTTGCGGCGCCCGATCGTTTCACTCGATCTTGATGACATACGGTATGTGATATATCAGAACGAAGCAAGAAGAATTTCTACTAAGCCCTCAAGTTTCGTCGGTGCGGCGCAGCAATTTTGCAGGCAACTACAGCTAAATCACCGCAATTCCTGAAAGCACGCCATTCATGCGCAATCGGCACAGATTTCCGGGCTGTCGAAGCCTGGAAAGCTCATCTGAACTACGCAGCAAGATATATTACATACCAAAATTCCAGCGACTTTCCGGCCGTCTGGAACACGTTGCCACGCGCTGGCGTCCTTCGCGAACACCAGCGCGTCCACTAATAGAAATGCTCTGACCTCACTCCGAAGCCCGGCAGCCTGCGCCAGGCTCCCCTACCCTTCAGCCTGGGGATTACTCCCCCTGACGCGGCGACATGCCAGCCAGGAACGCGGCGTCAGACACGCGCACTGCCTCGGCATGCCCGGTGATAAAGCGCTTGCGCATGGGCGCCAGGAACACCTTGGCCGAGATCCCCGCCGCAATCGTCACCACCGCCGCCACCGAGAACACGGCTCCCCAGCCACCATAGGCCGACAGGATCGATGCCAGCGGCACCACCATCGCCGCCGTACCCTTTGCCGTGTACAGCGTGCCCGCATTGGCCGCCGCGAACTTGCTGCCGAAGGTATCGGCGCACAAGGCCGGGAAGATCGAGAAGATCTCGCCCCAGAACAGGAAGGTCAGCGCCGCGAAGAACATGAACCAGTACGGGTTGTGGCCCATCTGCATCAGCCCGAGCAGCGCCAGGCCTTCGCCGATGAAGATCACGAACATGGTGTTCTCGCGCCCGAACCGGTCCGACAGGAAGCCGCACAAGGGCCGCGTAAAGCCATTGCACATGTTGTCGATCGACAAGGTCATGGTCAGCAGCGGCAGCGTCATGCCCAGCATCGTCACCGGCATCGAGGCGAAGCCGAAGTCCTTGGCGATGGGCCCGAGCTGCGCCGTGGCCATGATCCCGCCCGCCGCCACGGCCACGAAGCAGACGTAGATCAGCCAGAACACCGGCGTCTTCACCATTTGCCCCGGCGAGAACTCGACCGGATTGGTCAGCACCGCCTTGGCCGCCACCGCGCCCTTGGGCGCCCTGGGCTTCACCAGCAGCAGTGCCAGCACGAAGATGCACACGCCCTGCAGGATGCCGAAGGTCAGGAAGGCCTTTTCATAGCCCGAGCTCTGGATCATGTTGGCGATGGGGATCACGGTGATGGCCGAACCGGCACCGAAACCCGCCGCCGTCAGCCCGGCTGCCAGGCCGCGCTTGTCCGGGAACCACTTCAGCGCGTTGCCGACGCAGGTCCCGTAGACGCCGCCCGCGCCGATGCCGGCAATCACCGCGGCCGCATAGAGCTCCGGCAGCGTGGTCGCATAGGAATTCATCACCCAGGCCAGTCCCGCACAGATGGCCCCGCCCGCCACCACCGGACGCGGGCCGAACTTGTCCACCAGCCAGCCTTCCAGCGGCACCAGCCAGGTTTCAGTCACGATAAAAATGGAAAATGCCACCTGGATGGCGGACGCGCCCCAGTGATGCTTGGCGTCCATCGGTGACACGAAGAGGGTCCAGCCGTACTGTAAATTCGCCACCAGCCCCATGCACACCACGCCAATTGCAAGCTGGATCCAACGGTTCTGCAGCCCGCGGCCGTTCACGTTGCCGTGACCGGCCGAGGCCGATGCTTCAAATTGCGCCATCTGTCTTGTCTCCTGGTACTGTTTGCTTGTGCTTTCACGGGCACATCAGGGCTTTGTGGGATGCCCTTCTCACAACTAGACCGGCGCCTTGCATTGCGGCACATGAAGTCGTGGATTCATGCTACCTGAAGCTTAATTTGACTAGTCTTAAAGTTTTTTATCGCATCTATTCACGATCGTTTATATATCGCGGAACTGGCATGAATCGCCTGCCGAGCTTCCATAACAGGCCGTCTAAGGCCGGACCCGTCCAGACAACAAAAGCCACCGCCGCCCCGACAAACGCGGGGGCGACGGTGGCTTCGTGGCCGCCGGAACGTGGCCAGGATTGGATACCTCGGCCAACTCAGGCCGGTGCTTCCTCCAACTGCCGCAGCAAGGCGTCGACACTGCCCTTGGCGTCGCCAAACCACATCCGCGTGTTGTCCTTGTAGAACAGCGGGTTGTCCACGCCGGCGTAACCCGCCGCCATGCTGCGCTTGGACACCACCACGGTGCGGGCCTTCCACACCTCCAGCACCGGCATGCCGGCAATGGGGCTGCCCGGGTCCTCCAGCGCGCCGGGGTTGACGATGTCGTTGGCGCCCACCACCAGTACCACGTCGGCCTTCTCGAAGTCGTCGTTGATCTCTTCCATCTCCAGCACGATGTCGTACGGCACGCGAGCCTCGGCCAGCAGCACGTTCATGTGCCCGGGCAGGCGGCCCGCCACCGGATGGATGCCGAAGCGGACATTGACCCCCTGCGCCCGCAGCCGCCGCGCGATCTCGCTGATGGTGCCCTGGGCCTGCGCCACAGCCATGCCGTAGCCTGGCACGATGATCACGTCGCTGGCGTCCTTGAGCAGGTTGCCGACTTCCTCGCTGGACACCGGCAGCACCTCGCCCTGCTCGGTCGCCGCGCCCTGCGCCTGCACCGCGCCGAAGCCGCCCAGGATCACTGACAGGAACTTGCGGTTCATCGCCTTGCACATGATGTAGCTGAGGATGGCGCCGCTCGATCCCACCAGCGCGCCGGTGATGATCAGCAGGTCGTTGCCCAGCATGAAGCCGGTCGCCGCCGCAGCCCAGCCGGAGTAGCTGTTGAGCATCGACACCACCACCGGCATGTCGGCGCCGCCGATGGCCAGCACCAGGTGCGCGCCGACCAGCAGCGCGATCCCAGTCATGATCGCCAGCGGCACCAGTCCCTGCTGCGCGTCGGGCGCGCTCAGGAAGGCATAGCCCAGCCACACGCAAACCAGCAGCGCGATGGCGTTCAAGGCATGCCGCCCGGGCAGCAGCATCGGCTTGCCGCCCATGGTGCCCTGCAGCTTCAGGAACGCGATGATCGAGCCCGTGAACGTGACCGCGCCGATCAGGATGCCAAGGTAGGTCTCCACTTCATGGATGGCCTTCTCCGCGCCGGTGAGCGCATGGCTATCCAGGTAGTTGGCGTAGCCCACCAGCACCGCGGCCAGGCCGACGAAGCTGTGCAGCACCGCCACCAGCTGCGGCATCTGCGTCATTTCCACGCGCTTGGCCAGCATGGCACCGGCGATGCCGCCCACCAGCATCGCGCCGATGACGATGGCGATGCCGTCCGGGCTGCCCGCCAGCACGGTGGTCAGCACCGCGATCACCATGCCGGCGATGCCGAGCAGGTTGCCGCGGCGCGCGGTGCCGGGGTGGCTCAGCCCGCTCAGGCTGAGGATGAAGAGCGCACTGGCGCCCAGGTAAGCGATATTGCTGATTCCGGATGGCATCCCTGTCTCCCCCCTCTAGTCCCGTTGGAACATCTTGAGCATGCGCTGCGTCACCAGGAAGCCGCCGGCGATATTGATGGTGGCCAGCAGCACCGCGCTGCCGGCAATCACCGCCGTCACCAGCGACGGCTTGCCCAGCTGCACCAGCGCCCCCACCACGATGATTCCGCTGATGGCATTGGTCACGCTCATCAGCGGCGTATGCAGCGCGGCGGTGACGTTCCACACCACCTGGTAGCCGACAAAGATCGCCAGCACGAATACCGTGAAATGCGCCATGAAAGCCGGCGGCGCGACCGCGCCCAGGCCCAGCAGCGCAGCCGCCGCGATGGCCAAAGCGAGCAGCGTCGCGCCGGTGCGGCTGCGCGGCGGCTCGGCCTCGGCCTGCAGCGGCGGCGGCGCGGCCGGCGCCTGCTGCTGCGGGATCGCCACCGTCAGTGGCGGCGGGGGCCAGGGCACCGTGCCCTGGTGCAGCACCGTGGCGCCGCGGATCATCTCGTCGTCCATGTCGACCACGAGCTGGCCGTCCTTGCCCGGCGTCAGCTCCGTCAGCAGGTGGCGGATATTGGTGCCATAGAGCTGGCTGGCCTGCGCGGCCATGCGGCTGGGCAGGTCGGTGTAGCCGATGATGGTGACGCCGTGCTGGCGCACCGCTTCGCCCGGCACGGTCAGCACGCAGTTGCCGCCCTGCTCCGCGGCCAGGTCGACCACCACGCTGCCGGCGCGCATCAGGCCCACCGTGCCGGCCTCAAGCAGCTTGGGCGCGGGCCTGCCCGGGATCAGCGCGGTGGTGATGATGATGTCGACCTCGCGCGCCTGTTCGGCAAAGAGACGCATCTCGGCTTCGATAAAGGCCGGGCTCATCTCCTTGGCATAGCCGCCACCGCCGTTGCCGTCCTCTTCGATCTCGACGGTCAGGAACTCGGCGCCCAGGCTTTCGATCTGCTGGCGCACCACTGGCCGCGTATCGAAGGCGCGCACCACGGCACCCAGGCTGCGCGCCGCGCCGATGGCCGCCAGCCCCGCCACGCCCGCGCCGATCACCAGCACGCGCGCCGGCGGGATCTTGCCCGCGGCCGTGATCTGCCCGGCAAAGGGCCGCCCGAACGCATGCGCGGCTTCGATCACCGCGCGGTAGCCCGCCATATTGGCCATCGAGCTGAGCGCATCGAGCTTCTGCGCACGCGATATGCGCGGCACGCAGTCCATCGCCAGCACGGTTGCGCCGCGCTGCGTCAGCCGCTCCAGCATCGCCATCTGCTGCGCCGGCCAGACAAAGCCGATCAGCGTGGCATGCTTCTTCAGCAATGCCGCCTCTTCAACGCCCAGGCTGGGATGGACCTGCGGCGGGCGCACCTTGATCACCACGTCGACCGAGGCCCACAGGCTGGCCGCGTCGACAATGGCCGCACCGGCGGCGCTGTAGTCAGCATCGGAGAACGACGCTTCCTGGCCCGCCCCGGTCTCCACCACTACCTGGTAGCCGAGCTTGAGCAGTTCCCTGACCGAGTCGGGCGTGGCGGCAACGCGCCGCTCGCCCGGGTGGACTTCGCGTGGCACACCGATCGTCATTGGCATGGCATTCACCGTTTTATGGAAGGAATCAGGCGCCGGCTCAGCCGCGCACGTGGTTGACCAGCGAGCCGATGCCCGCGATCGCCACCTCGACCACCGCGCCGTCCTTCATCGACCCCACGCCGATCGAGGTGCCGCACGCAATCACGTCGCCGGGCATCAGCGTCAGGTCCTGCGAGATCCGGCTGACCTGTTCCTCGGGCGAGAAGATCATGTCCGACAGCGGGTAGTTCTGCCGCTCCACGCCATCGAGCCGCGTGATGACGCTGGCGGCTTTCCAGTTGAAGCCGGAGACAATGGCCGGGCCGATGCAGCCGAAGGTGTCGAAGCCCTTGGCGCGCGTCCACTGCGGGAAGTTGGGGTCGGCCGTGATCAGCTCGGCCGCGGTCACGTCGTTGACGACGGTGTAGCCGAAGATATGCGCGCCGGCCTCAGCCACCGACACATTACGCGCCTTGCTGCCGATCACGATGCCCAGCTCGCCCTCATAGACGATCTTGCCGTCGTAGCTCTTGGGGCGCAGCACCGCATCGCCCGGCCCGGCCAGCGACGAGGCCGGCTTGAGCAGGAACAGCGGGTGCGTGGGCACGGGCTTTTCCAGCTTGCGCGCGAGCGCATGGAAGTTGTTCCACAGCGCCACCACCTTGCCCGGCGCACAGGGCGCGAGCAGCGTCAGCGACGCGCGGTCATGCACGGCGCCGGTTGGGGCGGGGTCGTTGAAACCGTCGCCGTCATATTCGACGACACGGTTGCCATCGGCTTCGTCGATGCGGCCATGGCCGATGCTGCCGTCAGCGCGGCGAAAGCGTATCCAGGTTTGCACAGCATGCTCCTTGCGCAGGCAAAGGGAGGCCCTGCCTGCTCCGATGTCGGTTGCAGGATGATCTTGGAAGAATTGGGATCGCGGGCGGCGCGCGCCCGGAATCGTCATTCCCGCACGGGCGGGAATGACGTCAGGCTTGCGTCATACCGCGCCGGCCAGCTTCATCGCGGCGATCTGCGCGGGCGAGCGCCCCAGCCACTCGAGGATCTCTTCGGTATGCTCGCCCAGCAGCGGCGAGCGCTCGATCTCCACCGGCGACGCGGAGAGCGTGATCGGGCAGCCCAGCTGCACGTAGCTGCCGCGCTGCGGGTGCTCCAGCTCCTTCAGGTAGCCGCGCTGGTACAGCGACTCGTCCTCGATCAGGTCCTTCATCGACAGGATCGGGCCGCATGGCACATCGACCTCGTTGAGCGCCGCCATCACGTCGAACTTGCTGCGGCCGCCGGTCCATTTCTCGATCACGGCAAAGCAGTCGGCCAGGTGCTTGAGGCGTGCCTCGGGCGTGGCGTAGTCCGGATTGGTGATCAGGTCCTCGCGCCCGCACAGGCGCATCAGCGGCTCCCAGCCCTGCGGCTGGATGATGACGTAGACATAGTCGTTGGGGCCGCCCGGCGCGCAGCGCAGCGCCGCGCCCGGCTGGCCGCCGCCCGAGGCATTGCCGGCGCGCGGCACGTGGTCGCCGAACTCTTCGTTCGGGTACTCGCGCAGCGGGCCGTTGGACAGGCGCTGCTGGTCGCGCAGCTTGACGCGGCACAGGTTCAGCACCGCGTCCTGCATCGCCACTTCCACGCGCTGGCCGCGGCCGGTGTGCTCGCGCTGCAGCAGCGCGGCCAGGATGCCGACCACGCAATGCACGCCCGTGCCCGAATCACCGATCTGCGCGCCGGTGACGGTGGGCACGCCTTCGGCATCGCCCGTGGTGGAGGCCGAACCGCCCATGCACTGCGCCACGTTCTCATACGCCTTGCAGTCCGCGTACGGCCCCGGGCCGAAGCCCTTGATCGAGGCATAGACCAGCCGCGGGTTCAGGTCCTGCAGGTGGTCCCAGTCAAAGCCCGCGCGCTCCAGCACGCCCGGCCCGAAGTTCTCGATCAGCACGTCGCTGCGCTGGACCAGGTCTTCGAGCAGCGCCTTGCCTTCGGGCGTCTTCATGTTCAGCGTCAGGCTGCGCTTGTTGCTGTTGAGCATGGTGAAGTACAGGCTGTCGGCGTTGGGCACGTCGCGCAGCTGGCTGCGGGTGATGTCCCCGCGGCCGGGCATTTCCACCTTGATCACGTCCGCGCCCAGCCACGCCATCAGCTGCGTGGCCGAGGGGCCCGCCTGGACATGGGTCATGTCCAGGATACGAACGCCTTGCAGTGCCTTGGTTTCCATTTCGGATGTCTCCTCGGACGATGGTTTCACTTGTATATGGTCTGATTCCTGGTGCTCGGCGCGTACTCGCTCGGGTCCGTTCCGGCCCTCTTGATGACATACGGTATGTGATATATCAGAAGAGGGCAAGAGGAGTTTGCCCGATGCAACACAAATTTCGACGATGCAATGCAGCAATCGGCTGGTTTTGCCTGCCGGAGGTGGGAAATCCGGCGAAATCCCGAATTATCCAGCCAGCATTCTTTTCGCATTGATATATCACATACCATAACGCGAAACACTCGCCCGCTATCCGGAAGCGCACAAAAGCAAAACGGCGGACCCAGGTCCGCCGTTTTGCCGCCCTGCCCCGCCCGCCTTCAGTCGAGGAAGTCGCAGTGCCGTTCCACGTAATCAGCCAGATCCAGCGAATGCTGCCGCACCAGCCGCTCGGCCAGCTCGGTATCGCGCTTCTCCAGCGCCTCGATGATGCGCAGGTGGTCCACGATCGAACGTGCCGCCCGGTCGCTCTGCGAGATCGTCATCTTCCGGATCGCGCGCACGTGGATAAAGATATTGCGGATCGTGTCCATGATGATGTGCGACTTGGACAGCTGCACGATCGCCTGGTGGAACGCGATATTGGCGTCGGAATACTCTTCGATATGCTCGGCCGGGGTGGAATCGCGGAAGCTGTCGAACATGCTGCGCAGCTGCGCGATCTCGGCATCGGTGGCGTTCTCGGTGGCCAGCCGCGCCGCCATGCTTTCCAGCGCGGCCCACATCTGGATCATCTCCACGATCTCGCGCTTGGTCTTGCGCATGATGTAGATGCCGCGCCGGGGCACGGTGCGCAAGAAGCCCTCCTGCTCCAGCAGCGTCATGGCTTCGCGGATGGGCGTGCGGCTGACACCCATGGCCTCGCTCAGCACACGCTCATCGAGGCGGATCTCGTCGCGCGACTGGTAGATATCAGCGTCGGCGATGGCCTGGCGCAACATGGCGTAGGCCTGGTCGCGCAGGCTCGCGCCGGCATTGATCGGTTGCACGGACAAGGCCAGCCCGTTGGGCTGGACGATGGATTGGCTTTGCGCAGACATGAATGAGCTCGTGTGAGACCAGCGGCAGGGCGGCCGGAATGGCTGCCCCCCGCATTGCCGCACAGCTTAGCAAAAACGCCTGACCCATTACGAAAACGCATCAAACAATGCGTTGTTGTCATGCATCGGCACAGTAGCGGTGCGCGGTCTGTCGTATATGGTATATCACTATCGCCCTGCCTTTCTCGCTTCGCAAGCCCGGCTCACGCTACCTTGGCGCGCCTGGCGTGCGCCAGGGGATACCTGACCCGGCGG
This sequence comes from Cupriavidus sp. SK-4, assembly GCF_000611125.1. Taxonomy (NCBI): domain Bacteria; kingdom Pseudomonadati; phylum Pseudomonadota; class Betaproteobacteria; order Burkholderiales; family Burkholderiaceae; genus Cupriavidus; species Cupriavidus sp. SK-4. The sequence continues at coordinate 169,858 of NZ_JFJW01000057.1, read as the reverse complement.
TATCCCCTGTTCCCAGCCGCGCTCAGGCGGCCAGCTTGGCCATCGTGTCGCGCTGCTTGATCAGCCCCAGCACGGCGTCGCACATCGGCGTGGGCTGCGCGACCAGGCGCCCCATTTCCTGCACCACGGTCAGCAGCGGGTCGATTTCCATGGCCCGCCCGGCCTCCAGGTCCTGCAGCATCGAGGTCTTGTGCGCGCCCACGGCACCGGCGCCGTCGATGCGCCGCTCCACGTCGACGCGGAATTTCACCCCGAAGCGCTCGGCGATGCCCTGCGCCTCCACCATCATCTGGCGCGACAGCGCCCGCGTGGCCGGGTCGGCGGTGATGACGTCGAGCGTGGCATGCGTGAGCGCGCTGATCGGGTTGAAGCACAGGTTGCCCCACAGCTTGAGCCAGATCTCGTCGCGGATGTTGTCGCGCACCGGAGCGTCCAGGTCGGCGGCCATCATCATTTCGCTGAGCCGGGTCACGCGCGCGGAGCGGCTGCCATCCGGCTCGCCCAGCGGAAACTTCTTGCCGTAGACGTGCTTGATCACGCCGGGCGCAACGATCTCAGCCGCGGGATAGACTACGCAGCCGATCGCCCGCTCCGGCCCCAGTCCCTTCCATTGGCGCCCGCCGGGATCAACGCTTTCCAGCGTGCTGCCGGCCAGCTCGCCGCCATGCTTGTAGAAGTACCAGTACGGAATGCCGTTGACGCCGGTGACGACCGCGGTTTCCGGCCCCAGCAGCGGCTGCATCTGGTCCACCACGCCCGGCACGGAATGCGCCTTGAGGGTAATGAACACATAGTCCTGGTGTCCGAGCTCGCGCGGATCGCTGGTGCATCGCACCTTGGCCACGCGCTCCTCGCCGTCGATCAGCAGCCTGACGCCATGTTCCTGCATTGCCGCGAGATGGGGGCCGCGCGCGACGAAGCTGACCTCCGCCCCCGCCCGCGCCAGCTGCGCCCCGACATAGCCGCCGATGGCGCCTGCACCGTAGATACACACTTTCATCGCTGTCTCCTTGATGGCTCGATTTGGATCTTTTGATATATCACATACTATATTCCATAGAGGCGCAAGGCAACCCGCGTCAAACAACCTTTATCTTTCCGGATCAGACTGCGCGGGCAAGCGGCGCTGCGCTAACATGACGCCTGCATGTGCCCCGGGCGGACCACCGTCCGGCGCCGAGTTGCAACCTGACACCCGGAGCCCTCATGGAAGCGTCGTTGGCATTGCTGCAGGACCCCGCCGCATGGGCGGCACTGGCCACCCTGGTGGCCATGGAAATCGTGCTGGGGATCGACAACCTGATCTTCATCTCGATCCTGACCAACAAGCTGCCCGAAGCCATGCGCGAGAAGGCGCGCAAGATCGGCATCAGCCTGGCGCTGGTGATGCGACTGGGCCTGCTGGCGACCATCGCCTTCATCGTCAAGCTCACCGAGCCGGTGTTCACCATCCTGGGCCAGGGGCTGTCGTGGCGCGACATGATCCTGATTGCGGGCGGCGCCTTCCTGGTCTGGAAGGCCACGCGCGAAATCCACCACCATGTCTCGGCGGACGAGGAAGGCGAGGAAGGCGGCACGGCCAAGGTAGTGCAGAGCTTTGCCGCGGCCATCGGCCAGATCCTGGTGCTGGACCTGGTGTTTTCGATCGACAGCATCATCACCGCGGTCGGCATGACCGAGCATGTGCAGATCATGTTCGTGGCGGTGATCGCCGCGGTGATGGCGATGCTGTTCGCGGCCACGCCGCTGGCCAACTTCATCAACCGCAACCCGACCATCGTGATGCTGGCGCTGGCCTTCCTGATGATGATCGGCATGACGCTGATTGCGGAGGGCCTCGGCACCCATGTGCCCAAGGGCTATATCTATACGGCGATGGCGTTCTCGGCCGCGGTCGAGGGACTGAATATGCTGGCGCGCCAACGGCGCCAGCGGCGCCGGGCCAGCGGGCAGGCCTGATGTG